>JAJAZF010000245.1 GCA_026785875.1 Chamaesiphon sp.
GCTATCGGCGCACAGTTTACGGCATACAGCGGGGACATTAGCCCTGCGGAATGGGGCATCGTTGAGACAGGTACAGGATTTGCTGGGTCATGCAGATCCCCGCACTACGGCGATTTATGCCCATGTTGGGGACAGATGGGAACATAATCCGGCGTTGAAAGTGGGGATCGATCTACTTATTTAGAATAAAGCGGTGACGCTCGGCCCACAGTCAAGTTGTGACTTGAAGGAGAAGTTGGCCAACATGTCCAACTTTACGTATCACATATAGGCGATCGAGAGATATTTACGTCGCTCGATCGCTAAATCATACCCCGAGCCAGCAACGCCCTGATTTGAGGTGGAATTTTCGCCATTTTTGCACTCCATCACTGCTGTCAATCGATCGAACCGTTAAATTTGTCAGATTGCTACTAGAAGCTAAACTGCATCCGCACATTGCCAACATAGACAGGCGAATTACTCTGAAAATTATTGGGACTGAAGATCGCGTAAAATGCTGGGACGATCGCGATATTATCGCTAGCTGGGTAATAGTAAGAAATTTCTAACTCCTGTTGTTTGCCGCCATCGCCACCGCCAGCAAGCAGAAATTCACGCCCACCCAGATAACTATGGGGAATTAAGTAAGAGATCGTGCCCAATGCTCCCTTTTTGCCCAAGTCGGGGAATCCCAATCCTAATTGAATCGATTGTACTGTCGTATTACCGCCCGCACGAGCGGAATTAACCGGGATAATCCCCGTTCTCCCATAAGAATATCGCCCGAATACGCCCACCTGGGGCGTAAACAGCCAGTCAAAATTGGCGACGAAGGTATCGGCAGGCGCATCGTTTAATCGTCCTCCAAAGCCATCGTCGGCATAGCCGTAGGGCAATGGTTCGCCGACTGCTCCACCGATAAATCCATTGTAGGGACGGATTAGCGATCGCGAGTATAATAATTTTATATTTAGGTCTTTATTAGGCGAATATGCCAGCTCGCCGATGGCTTGATTAGTACTGCCGAACAAACCTGCATTGGGATTGCTAGAGGTGTTAAATCCATTTGCAGAACTCAAAAACTCGGTATTCTCGCCTAAATAGCCAGCATTGAAGCGAAACTGGGGGCTGATATTCCAAGAAACAATTGCCCCCGAACCCCGATCGATCGCCGCAAACAATGTACTACCACTAGAATTGAAACTCCCCGCACCAGTCAGGAAATTAGTAAATCGGTTTTGGTCGAAATAACGGTATGTATTCAGACGCGGACCGACCGAAATTTTGACGCGATCGTTGAGTGGGAAAGAATAAGATAACTCGCGAATATAAACCGCATTCGATCCGGCTTGGGGTGTGCCAGTTTGGTCGGTAATTGGTGTTCCCCAAGTATTAAAAAAGCCCGATGAAACTAGTTGATTGGCTGGCGAATTTGCATTACCAGCGACGAGTTGAGTAACTAGAGTATCTTTACCTGTAAATGATGAATTGAGTGTCAGAAATAGATAGTTACTTACCGTCGGATTGGTGTCCCTAAGCTGGACGCGAGTCGGTACTCCATTAACCCGTGTCGGTGCGATCAAGGCACTGGTGCCGCCTTGAGCCAGCGATCGTTCTGCGGTAATACTATTGCTGGGAAATGCACCTGTAAAGTTGACCCAAACTTGAGCACTAAGCTTGGTGGTGGCTGAAAATTGTTGCTGTTTTAAGGTTTCGGTTTTGGCTTCAATTGCCTCTACCCGTCCGCGTAGGGCGGTTAGTTCGGTGGCGAATTCAGCCTGAAGTTTTTGGATTATTTCCAAATCTGCTTTTGTGGCTGGCTCTGTTGGTGATGATGCGATAGATTCATTCGCACGGCTCAGACAAATATTTAATTTGGCGGCAAATTTTGCCCGCGTTAACTGGCGATTCTCCACGGGAGAGGCTTTGCCAACGAGATCGGTACTTTCTTCGATACAATCATAGCGATCGTCAAGTTTTCGTAATGCCGATAATGCCCACTCAGGCAGCCGAAGATCGATAGCTGGAGCAACAGATATCCCCTCTGTCGAAATTATTGGCGCACCAATGCGATCGTCGGTGAGTTGAGAAGATATTCGCTCGTGACTTGGTAACTCATCTACCGTCTGTCCCGGGGCGGCGATCGCACCCATTCCTGCTAGCGTCGAAGCTGTTACAATTAAACCCGTGACTAAATTTAGATTGACCACGATCTGAGACTCCTCAAATTTTGAAACGATTAGAAGACTTGGTTCGATTGGGCCGATCGATAGCGATTGCTGCCAATAA
>JAJAZF010000246.1 GCA_026785875.1 Chamaesiphon sp.
ATTAATTCCCATTGCCATTGGGTCAGGTTACTGGAGTATGCTTTACTCATTACTCTTTCAGGGTGCTGTGACTAAGTATCTACAGCTTATACCCTGAAAGCTTTTTTACTAACTCTGTGACTTTTCAAACAGCCTCTAAGGGTAAGCACAAGGCATTACCCCTACACAGAAATCATACCCCGATTCAGCAACGCCCAATAATTTTTAGCATCAACCCCCCTCCAAACGCCATCGAATGCCAACATAAAAAAAAGCCCGCTGCTGCGGACTTAAAAATCTCTACGAAGCCAGATATTCACCGATATCTGCTTTGCGTTTGCGGAGTTTGGCGATTGCTTCACGCTCGATTTGACGTACTCGTTCGCGGCTGATATTGAGCAAGTCACCGATTTTAGCAAGGGTGAGCGGTTGAGTATCTTTCAAGCCAAACCGGAGGGTGAGTACTTGTTGTTGCTGGGGGGTGAGTTCGGACATCATCCGCTCCAAGTCTACTTGAAGTGATGAGTTGGTAACATACTCTTCTGGAGATATGCCAGGATCTTCTAATAAATCTCCTAGCTCGGTGTCTTGGTTGTCACCTACCCGTAAGTCGAGTGATAGTGGTTGACGCGCGCGCTCTAGATACTCCCGAACCTGTTTGGAAGTTAACTCTAGTTCTGCTGCTAGCTCATTAATTGTCGCTGCTCGTCCAAATTGTTGGGCGAGAGCACGTTGGGCTTTTTTGATTTTGTTAAGTTTTTCGGTGATGTGGATGGGTAATCGAATCGCCCGCGCTTTCTCAGCAATGGCGCGAGTAATTGCTTGGCGAATCCACCAGTAAGCATAGGTAGAAAAACGATAGCCTTTACTAGGATCGAATTTTTCGACTCCACGCTGCATCCCGATTGTCCCTTCTTGAATCAAATCCAAAAGATCGATGTTTCGCTTGATATATTTTTTGGCGACGGACACTACCAGTCGGAGATTAGCTTCTACCATGCGGCGTTTAGCATTCTCACCCGCAGAAACAGTCTTTTGCAGTAGGAGTGGATCGAGGTTGGCAGCAGTTGCCCATTCAGTTAAACTTGGTTCGACACCAAGTTCTTCGATGAGAGTATTTTTGATCGCCATCAGGATCACCAACTGCTGTACCTGCTTACCATACAGGATTTCCTGTTCGTGGGTGAGCAGAGGTACGCGCCCAATTTCACGGAGGTAGGTACGGACAGTATCGGTTGATGCTTGAGCAGTTTTCATAACTCTGGCTAAAAAATGTAGGGGGAATGTAGATGCAAAATCTCGATTGCAAGGTTTGCTCTATAATCAACAGGTGCGATGTGACTGGAGGTTTGCTCCAGCAGAGAACATCATTGGATCGACGGTTAAATATCGATCGCTGTTGCAGTAGTGAGCATTAATTGCGCTTGGTTATTAAATTGGTTTTTACATTGACTCTAATAATTTTAACATTTGTACACATTTACTGACTAACTTTTTTAATCCTCAGCCAATTGGCTGATGGTAAGGACTTTGAACATTTCAGGCGGATAGCGGATCGGTATTTACACCCAAATCCTCCCAAATAACCGCCCTTACCAATCTGTTCTCACTCTCATCATAGTTACTATTTAGTTACATCCCTGCGATCCACAGCACAACTTGGAGATATTTAAAGTTGATACAGACACTTTGGCTAGTACGCCATGCCGAGCGATTGGACTTTATTCAGCCAGAATGGTTTGACACTGCTCTCTACCGTTACGATCCACCGCTTTCGCCTCAGGGATTCGATCGAGCCATGTCATTAGCTCTGGAGTTTAGTCAAATCCCGCTCGATCGAATTATTACGTCTCCTTTTCTGCGGACAATTCAAACAGCAGAGCCGCTAGCTAGACTACTTCACTTACCGATCCAGTTGGAATGGGGTTTGTGTGAGTGGCTATGTCAAGATTGGACTTCAGAGTTTCCAGAGACTACTCCCATCGATGAGTTAGTAAATGACTATCCAAACGTTAATGTTGTTTATCAATCTCTAGTTTTGCCTTGCTATCCTGAAACTCTTGAGGAACTAGATCTACGTACCAATATGATAGCACATGAATTGGTACAAGCCAACTGTGAAAATGTTTTAGCGATCGCCCACAAAGGCTCTATACTAGGCATTCTAGCTGCCTTAACGGGGGAACCCCAATGGCGAATTAACGATTTACCTTGTGGTGGGATGGTTAAATTGGTCTATGCTGACGGGCGATGGTCAAGTATCCTCGAAGGGTATGCCGTGACGGAGTGCTGATAGCCGAGCTTGGACTTTGGCATCGAGGGAGTTGAATAGAAAACGTCCAGAGGATTGTTTTTGAGGGCGATGTCTGCGCTTGGAACGTTTGGCACTGAAATCGACATCCGAAATTAGTTGCAAGGAGGAAATCCATTCAGCTCCAAACCCGATTGCTGTCAATTGCTGGGCGCGATCGGATGTGGCGACAATTAGTCTAGACGCTGAGTACTGTAGATCGTGGCGAAATGCTGCACAGAACTTCTCGATATATGTATCGGCAGTTTCGAGAAAGTCACTGTAATGAATCGAGAGGTTTGGCGTAATTGTCTCACAATAAGCAGGAACATCCCTACTATAAGCATCGAAAACTATTTTTGTCTGGTAGTCCTCAAACACACTGTAGTTGATCAGGGCTTCAACTAATTTCGATCGGGCTGCTTCGAGGTCTTCTCTCGATCCTGATTGAAGCGGATTGTTTCTGGTGTGTCGGTCGTGGATGTCTGTCCAGGCTCCAATCACGTTGTAGCCGTCAACGAGTAACACAGCTTGTTTTCGTGAGGGAGGCATGATTCAAATTACAACCTTCTTAATAAAATTTTATATTAGCCTTTCTAATATTAGCAAGTTGTGGGATAAGTGGAAAGGGGGTGGGGAGATAAAACATGGAAGAATAATCGACCTGATGCCTTAGTTCCTAGTTACCTAGCTATCTATTTGTTTCATTAATCTTTGGCGCATTCGATCTGGATTGCCTCGATCGACCAACTTACCATGTTCGATCAGAAATGCTCCATCACAATAGTCTAATTCTTCGAGCCGATGCGTGACCCAGAGTGCAGTCAATCCACGACTTTTGACGAGTTCGCGGACTCGGGCGACGAGATCTAGTTGAGCATCAGGGTCTAGCAAGGCTGTTGGCTCATCAAATAAGATTATCTCAATTTGTCTAGCGATCGCTCCAGCGATAGCTACACGCTGCTTTTGACCGCCACTGAGCGCGTAAATGGGACGACGGATCAGATCGATTAGGTTCACAGCAGTTAGAGCTTCAGCGACACGATGACGTACTTGGTTAGGAGTAAGTCGTTCGGCAACTAATCCAAAAGCGACATCAGCACCGACAGTCGGCATCACCAACTGATAATCGGGATTTTGGAACACAATTCCCAAACCGCCATGAATATCGATCGTGCCGAGTTGAGGAGTGAGTAATCCAGCGATCAGCCGCAACAATGTCGATTTACCGCTACCATTGGTGCCCAGTAGCATCCAAAATTCGCCGCGTGGTACTGATAGAGAGCAACCATCAAGGATAGTTTGCCCAGATTTCCAGGCAAAGGAGAGATCCTTTACCTCGATCGCTGGTAATGATAGTGGTAAGGATTCAGTCATAGTATTTTAAGGCTGCCGATCGCTCTACAAAAGAGAGAGTAGAGGAGATCTTTGCTAGGTGAGTTTTAGCTGGCGATTTCAGCGAAGGCGACAAACCCAGGCGTTTTACCTGAGGCAGCCGCACCAGATTTTTCATACATTTGAGCGGCAACGATCGAGTCGGTCATCACAGCGATTTTCTTTTCTGGCTGGCGATCGCAAGACAATTCTAGCAAAGAGCGATCGTTAGATTTGGTTGCTTCCAAAACCTGTTGGTAAACGGTGTTAGCCTCTTCGACAGTCTTGCGTTGCACTGACATGGGCATTGCCGTATTTTTGAGCAGGATTTCGATGACGTACATATAAGGAGAAGATTATGATAAGCATCCTAATTGTAAACGATCGATAATTTAGTGGATAGTGACTGGTAGAATTTGGGTAAGGAGTAGAGAGCGAATCTGGGCGGCAATAGGATCGAATGTTGCTATTTCCCCTAAAGCTCTTTAGTCGATCGGAGAGATAGTAAGTATAAATACTCATAAACTTTGGTGAGATGAGAGTCGAAAGGGTTATTTGTTGGCAAAAATTAACTATTAGCGAAGAAAATCTAAAGATCCTCGCCATTTCGACACAATTCTATTAGACTAAGTAAAGAAACGTAAACTGATTTAATAAACCAGTTAACAATCGGTGTGCTGACTACGTATTTAAGCTACGTAAATTCAGTTCCCGCTATAATGTCCTCATAATATCTGGAGATTTACTGCACAATGACTATTGCAGTTGGCAACCAGCAGGTCGATAGAGGCATCTTTGATGTCGTAGACGACTGGCTAAAAAAAGATCGATTCGTGTTCGTAGGTTGGTCTGGTGTCTTACTATTCCCTTGTGCGTTCCTAGCACTCGGCGGCTGGATGACTGGTACCACATTCGTTACATCCTGGTACAGTCACGGTTTGGCTTCTAGCTACCTTGAAGGTTGTAACTTCTTGACCGCAGCTCTTTCCACTCCTCCTAACAGCGTAGGTCACTCCTTGATGCTGCTATGGGGACCTGAAGCACAAGGCGACTTTACTCGCTGGTGTCAACTAGGCGGTCTGTGGGCATTTGTTGCTCTTCACGGCGCGTTTGGTTTAATCGGCTTCATGTTACGTCAATTTGAAATCTCTCGTCTAGTAGGGATTCGTCCTTATAACGCATTAGCTTTCTCTGGTCCAATCGCAGTATTCGTCAGCGTCTTCCTGATTTACCCATTGGGTCAATCCGGTTGGTTCTTCGCACCTTCTTTTGGAGTAGCCGCAATCTTCCGTTTTATTCTATTCTTACAAGGTTTCCACAACTGGACTCTCAACCCCTTCCACATGATGGGTGTTGCGGGGATTCTTGGCGGTGCGCTACTGTGTGCGATTCACGGTGCGACTGTAGAAAACACTCTATTTGAAGATGGCGACGGTGAATCATCGAACACATTCCGTGCGTTCGACCCTACCCAAGCTGAAGAAACCTACTCGATGGTAACTGCAAACCGTTTCTGGTCGCAGATTTTCGGTGTAGCTTTCTCAAACAAACGTTGGTTGCACTTCTTCATGCTCTTCGTCCCTGTGACTGGATTATGGATGAGTTCGATCGGTATCGTCGGTTTAGCTCTAAACCTACGTGCATATGACTTCGTATCTCAAGAATTGAGAGCGGCAGAAGATCCTGAGTTTGAAACATTCTACACCAAGAATATTCTGCTCAATGAAGGTATTCGCGCATGGATGGCTCCACAAGACCAACCACACGAACAATTCATCTTCCCAGAAGAAGTATTACCTCGTGGTAACGCACTCTAAAAGCTTTGAAACATCGGAAGATAATTGTACAATCAATTTATCTTCCGATGTTTTTAATCTACATCTCTTGAAGATCGATACCGCAAGCGAAAACCAAGCTCATAGGTAAAGATCGCCAGAAAAAAATTGGGTCTTGGGAACCAGGACTTCTGCCCTTGGAGGAAATATCAGACCAACAGATCTATTTAGTTCCAGCGGCATTTTCCAGTGAATGGGGAAGCCTGTATTTATGGCTTAGGCAATGAATATAGGCAGTTCACTTCGTATTTTACTTATAGTTCATCGATCGAGGTACTGCAAGAGTGGAAACGCCCTTTAATACTACAATGGTTTCGGGTGGTGGACGCGATCAAGAATCATCTGGGTTCGCCTGGTGGTCTGGAAATGCGCGTCTGATCAATCTGTCTGGTAA
>JAJAZF010000247.1 GCA_026785875.1 Chamaesiphon sp.
AGCTTTCCCAACAATTCCATTCTTGCCAAACTTGGGAACTACTGGCATGGCAGTTGCCAATCTGTGCATGGCAACCTTGCTCAGTGCAAGATGGATTGAAGCGGGCTATTTCCCGCTGAGTAACTTGTATGAGTCGCTCTTTTTCCTAGCTTGGGGCATCACTACGATGCACCTATTCGCCGAATCCATCAGTCGTAGCGCGCTAGTGGGAGTAGTCACAGCTCCGGTAGCGATGGCAATCACTGCCTTTGCGGCATTGAAACTACCCGACGATATGCAGGCATCAGCACCACTAGTCCCCGCACTGAAATCTAATTGGTTGATGATGCACGTCAGTGTGATGATGCTATCGTATGCCACTCTGATGGTGGGATCCGTACTGGCGATCGCATTTTTATTTGTCACTCGTGGGCAAGAAATCGAGCTACGTGGTAGTTCATTTGGCGGGAACGGTTATCGGTTGACTAGTAGTTTAGCAACTCAAAATATTTCCCCACTTACCGCTGTCGAACCCATCACCAGCGGTAATGTAGCGACAACCGCCGTATTAGCATTACCCACAATGGCGGCAACTGCCATCACACCCCAACGGCTGAGTCTGGCTGATACGCTGGACAATATCAGTTACCGGATCATCGGCTTGGGATTTCCCTTGCTGACGATTGGGATTATTGCGGGTGGCGTTTGGGCAAATGAAGCCTGGGGTTCTTATTGGAGTTGGGACCCTAAAGAAACTTGGGCATTGATCCTGTGGTTGGTATTTGCAGCCTATCTACACTCACGGATTACCAAGGGTTGGCAGGGACGCAAACCAGCAATATTAGCAGCAGTCGGCTTTGTCGTCGTCTGGATTTGTTATTTAGGGGTTAACCTGCTGGGGAAAGGACTGCATAGTTACGGCTGGTTCCTATAATATGATGTTACTCATATCTTGCACCAATACATCAAGACTAGTAAACACAGAGATCTTAGGGTACCCACAAGGGGCACCCCTACAGGTTGTGTAGGGGTGCCCACAAGGGGCACCCTGGAGCTACGGATAGCACTAGTATTTTCAAACTGGTGCAAGATGCGAGGCGATCGATCGCCCTAAATTCCGATCGATAACAATTTCAAGCTAGAGATGAAAATGTCTAACTATTGGAGAGTATTATGACCGATCGCTTTGAGTCATTGGACAATGGAGAAGTTATTTCAGTTCAACAGGAAACGCAGGTACTAAGCGGACAGAAGACTTTTAGGGTGGGCGAGATTAATGACGCAATCAGAGGTCATTTGGAAAAAGCCATCGCTGATTGGAACGAACATAATAACGACTGGTTTAGTTCCCAAGGTATCGATTGTGAGGCTCTGCGATTTGGCTCCAATGGTTGGGAAAAAGGTCGGATTAGGTTATGTTTGGAATTTTGCCCAGATCGACCAAATCCACCCGATCGGAGTATTACCAGTAGCAGCATTCCCAAAGCGATCGATGCTGCGGTAGAGACAATCGGATCGGAGGTTAGCCCGCCACCTGCACCTGAGAATTCAACTATTGCTACAAATGTCTTTAGCGAGTATGTCCAACCAACAGTCACAACCGCTATTGCCGCACCAGAAATTACGGCACCTACACATGATGTAACGCCAATCTCCGTCACCGAATATCTAAAACCGACAGAGATCGCCGATCCGTCAGCCGTTTTTGCCCCGCTCCCTGTAGTCGGCATCGCCACTATTGGGGCTATTGCCGTAGCCGCAGCCGCTCCCGTGCGCGAAGCCGTCACCAGCTCGATCCCACATGCAGAGACGACTCTAGAGCTAGAACATCTGACAGATCCAAATGCGCCTGATCATGGGGGCTTTGATGAAATTGCTTTTGACTTCGATCTCGCCAATAACGATCGCGGGATCATGATTCCGAATGGGATGATGGAACTCGATCTCACCGATTTAGATTTGGATTTTTCCGAAGACGATCTGCTCGATTTTGAACATAATGGGATGTCTGAGGTAGCAGAATCGATCGATCTTCAGGATCTCGATCGATCGGCAAATTCTGGAATGTTAATCGATGAAGTTTGGAATGAAATGAATCAAGCCAATTGGCCAGGAATTAATTAATCGGTCGATCTTTGACAGTCGGAGCGTCGATCTCAACTGGTTAATACATCCATCGTCGGTGAGTATTTATCCTAGATATTTCCGCTGTTTAATCTACCAATATAGAACAAAACCCGCCCTTACCATTCTAGCGATCGCGATAGTTCGATCGGATTTTACCAGTGTGAATCTATCGGCATCAAGCAGCGATCGCTAACTTTTATTAAATGTTGGCTAATTTATGGACGTTATTCAATTAACTGGGATTCGTTGTTATGGTTACACCGGATACTTACAAGAGGAGCGATTTTTAGGGCAATGGTTTGAAGTCGATCTCCGCATTGGCGTAAATCTGGCTACTGCGGGTCAGAGCGATCGAATTGACGATACACTTGACTATCGCAGTGTGATTACTGCTGTCAAGGAAATCATTTCGCTGTCTAAATTCGATCTGGTAGAAAAACTTGCCGAGACAATTATTACTACAGTCCTGGGTTTCGACAAGGTGCAACAAGTCGAGCTAAAGTTACACAAGCCTGGGGCACCAATTCCTGATTTTGGTGGCAAAATTACGATCGAATTAACTAGACAGAAGTAACCTGTATAAGCTGCCCTCGATCGGTACCCAAGGGTTGTCGCTCTCATTAGGCTCTATGTTGGTGCAAGATGTCGGTAATCACGCATGTTTAACTTGCATAAAGATCGGTGTTTCCCCCAACTTTTGTTCGCCTAAATCAGCTAGGCTAGAACTAATTGTGACTCTTTAGCATTGAACTGACGGGAGCATCTATGACTGTGCGATTGCAACGTCCACTTTTAATTGGTGGAATTGGGCTAACACTGGGTTTGTGGGG
>JAJAZF010000248.1 GCA_026785875.1 Chamaesiphon sp.
AAGGATTCACGCTTGAGTTTAGCGGGAAGGACTTGCACCTTCAGCTATCGAGAAGTTCAGCTTGGGGCTAGGAGCCTTACACTGTCTAACTTATGTACGGACTGATTACCGTGATTTAGTTAGAAACGAATCGCACCCATTGTTTCGATGTGGTTTGGTCGCCCATGACAATACGACTAACGTTATACTGCGGACATAAAGTCCTAATTTGGGCGATCGTCTGTGCTGTCAGTAATACTTGATGATAAAGTACAGCGCGACTGCCATCGATTACAGCTATTCCACATTTATCCTTACCAGGATCGAAGCCTAAAATTGTTTCATTTCGATCTGCCATTTGGTAACTAGCCAGTCTTATTTCAACTATTATGCTCGATCGCATCCACTCCATCGCTACCAATCTCGCACCCAGACTGATCGAAATTCGTCGTCACCTCCACGCACACCCAGAATTGAGCGGTAAAGAATACCAAACCGGGGCATATATTGCGGGGGTGCTGTCGGCGGCGGGTTTGCAGACTCAGGAATCGGTGGGGAAAACGGGAGTGATCGGCGAATTAGCAGGTGCGGGTACAGACGATCGATTGTTGGCGATTCGGACGGATATGGATGCACTCCCGATCGTCGAGCGGACTGGATTGCCATTTAGCTCGCAAAATCAAGGCGTTATGCACGCTTGTGGTCACGATGTCCATACTACCGTAGGATTGGGTACTGCCATGATCCTCGCGGAACTGGGCGCGGAATTGCCTGGAAGGATGCGGTTTATCTTTCAACCTGCCGAAGAAATCGCCCAGGGAGCCGCCTGGATGGTCGCTGACGGGGCGATGAAGGAGGTGGATAGTATTTTTTCCCTACATGTGTTTCCGTCGATTCCCGCAGGCTCGATCGGGATTAGATATGGAGCTTTGACAGCCGCCGCCGATGACTTGGAAATTACGATTCTGGGTGAGTCTGGGCATGGTGCTAGACCCCATGAAGCTGTGGATGCGATCTGGATTGCCTCACAGGTAATTACGGGGCTTCAGCAAGCGATTAGCCGCACTCAGAACCCATTACGCCCGATCGTGCTGACGATCGGCACGATTAGCGGCGGACGCGCCCCAAATATTATCGCCGATCGCGTGGAATTATCTGGGACTGTGCGATCGCTCCATCCTGAGACTCATGCGACACTCCCCAACTGGATCGAGCAAATCGTCACCGATATTTGTCGGACGTATGGGGCAAAATGTCAAGTGAATTATCGGCGCGGCGTGCCCTCAGTCCAGAATGATATCGCCTTGACTCAAATTCTCGAATCATCGGCTAGAGCCGCCTGGGGTAGCGATCGAGTTCAAATCTTGCCCGAACCCTCCCTCGGTGCTGAGGACTTCTCTGTGTACCTCCAACATGCTCCTGGGACGATGTTTCGATTGGGCGTTGGCATCCCTGATGCCAAGAATCACCCGCTGCATCATCCCCAATTTATGGTAGATGAATCGGCGATTATTACTGGGGTGGTGACGATGGCATATACGGCATATCAGTATTGGCAAAATGTCCCTCATCGTCGCACTAATTCTGAGGAGATCTAAGTCAAAATGGGTCTGACACTGGCACAAATCGATCGATTACTAGTAGACTGGCAGCAAAAGGGTGATGCTGCCAATCAAAACTTACTAGATTTGTACGATCTCTGTGCATATCAACGATTGAGTGGGATGGGAAATCCGCCGAGCAATGTGACTGGAACTACTCAGCAACAAGCGAGTACGGCATTGACGGCGATCGATCGGTTATTTGAGTATTTAGAATTATTCAATCAGCAGATCGATCGATCGCGAAAATTGCGGCGGGAATTACCGTCTTTATTTGTCAGTAATATTCAGCTCCAAGAGATCGAGCATTTGCTAACAGGAATGTCGATCGATCTACCGCAGATTCAGATCCCTTTAGCCAACAGAGATTTAATCGGTGCAAATCGGCAGATGCGATCGATTTCACTTGAAGAATTATTGGATCGGATGATGGTTGCCTTCATCATTGCTAGAGATACTTTTGTTGCGGTAGAAACTGCCTGGAGCGGATTAGAATCAAAGTTAATTATCACTCATCGATCGCTCGTCGAGCTGCAACAATTAGCACAGAAATTACAGGTGGCTATTCCAGTATCACTAGTTACAGCACAGGCTAATTTCAACGATTTTCAGCTTCAGATCGATCGAGATCCATTAGGGATAAATCTGGCTTTTGTGCGAGATATTACCCCGTTAATTAATAGTACTCGTCGCGAACTAGAAACCCTCGCCCAACAAAGCCAACAGTTACAAGCTGATTTGGTGACAGCACCGCAATTACTTCAGCAATTGAAACAATTGAACCAAGACTCGATCGCCGCCTATACTGAAAGTCAGTCTAAAGTTAGGCATAGTTTACCGATTGTCTCGCCAGTACCAGCCGAGGAAATAGCCGAACTAGAGCGATGGTTGGAGCGGCTAGTCGCCAAATTTGAGTCGGGGATAATTCCCCCCGTGCGGGTGGGATTGACAAATTGGCTGGCGAAAGTTCGGGCTTACACGATCGCGGCGGGAGCTGCACTGAGAGCTAATCGACTACCATTGGACACCAGACAGGAGTTGCGGGGAAGACTGGATGCACTCACAGCCAAGGCTCTGGCGAAGCGTCAGGCTGAAGATCCGGTTTTGGCAGATTTGACCGCTCGGGCGCGCGAAGTACTCTACACCAGCCCTACAGACCTGGATCTGGCGATCGATCTGGTGAGGAAGTACGAGCAGAGTTTAAATCAACGCTTGACGTGTTAATTTTCTTGGCGATGGAGAATTTAGCAATTGGCGATCGTGTTATAGCTAGATATAGATAGACTGCTGTCTCACCCTCGATCCCCGTTGACACGATGCCAGTTTCGATCGAGATCTGCTTTAAATAGAGGCGTACGGCAGAACTACCAATAGGTAATCTGAGGATGAGTAGATCGTAAATCTTATTTAATTTTAGATTTCAATTTAATTATGACTACATTTGAGTCGATCGCTAAACCCAAGCCTAAGTTATGGTTAGCGGCAATTAAACCGCCAATGTATACGGTGGCAATTATCCCGATTACTGTGGGTTCTACCGTTGCTTATGCACAGACTCAATCGATCGATCTTAATATTTTGGGGACTTTTTTATTGTCAGCGATTGCAATCATTGCTTGGCTGAATATTAGTAACGATGTGTTCGATAGCGATACGGGTATCGATATTAATAAAGCTGAGTCAGTGGTAAATCTCACTGGTAATCGCAATTTGATGTTTTGGTTGGGAAACGTATTTTTAGCACTGGGCATTTTGGGAATTGCGACAATATCTTGGTGGCAACAGGATATTAATGTAGTCGCGATCGTTTTGTTGAGTTGCTTTCTCGGCTACACTTATCAAGGGCCTCCATTCCGATTTGGATACCAAGGCTTGGGTGAAGTAATTTGTACGATCTGTTTTGGGCCGTTGGCTGTGAGTGCAGCTTATTATAGTCAGACTCAAAGTTGGTCGATCGCTAATCTAATAGCTTCCCTAATTATTGGTATTTCCACTAGTCTAATTTTATTTTGCTCCCATTTCCATCAAGTCAAAGATGATTTGGCGGCGGGTAAACTGTCACCGATCGTGAGAATGGGGACAAAAATGGGCGCGAAGGTGTTGCAATGGAGTACTGCAAGTATTTATGCGTTAACGGCGTTCGGTGTCGTCGCTCACCTGTTTCCGGTGGCGACGTTGTTAGTATTTTTGAGTCTGCCATTGGCGATTAAATTAACTAATTTTGTGTCAGAATATCACGATCGACCCGATCGAGTTAGGACTTGCAAGTATCTGGCTGTTCGGCTGCAATTTGTGAGTGGAGTATTACTAGTCTTGGGCTTTTATTTGTAGCAATAGAAGCTGCGTAGATCTTTACCCCACCCCAGCCCTCCCCTTATAAAGGGGAGGGAGTGAAAGCCCCCTTTATAAGGGGGGGTTGGGGGGTAAAATCAACCTCAACCTAAGTCTAACCAACTTGTGTAGATACAATAAAAAAGCCCCGACTTCTGATGGAAGTCGGGGCTTTTTTAGATCTGAAGGCGGCTAGAAGAAGCCGCGTAAGTTTTGCTTGTAAGCACTGGCATTTAAACCATCAGTTCGATTTTTATAAGCGGCGGGAATCATCCGTTGGAGATTGCTAACCCGTTCGCTGACTGCGGGGTGACTACTCAGAAATTCTGGAGCCGAATTATTACTAATTAACTTCTTCATAAACTCAGGCATCGCCGTAGGCGCGTAACCAGTTTGAATCATCGTCGTCAAACCACTTCGATCGGCTTCATACTCATCGTTGCGACTATTGGGCAGTGTCAAAGCTAATTGTACGCCTAGTTGGACGATTTGGTTGCGATTGAGTCCAGTTACTGCCCCAATACCTTGATTGATTGCCGCTTTTTTGATCTGTTTGAGCGAATGACGATTAGCAATGTGTCCGATTTCATGCCCGATCACACCAGCCAACTGTGCTTCGTTATCGGCTGCTTTCATCAAGCCAGTATTGACGTAGACATAGCCACCCATCGTCGCAAAAGCATTGATCGCATCATCATCAATCACTTGAAATGTGTACTTGATATTCGATCTGGTACTGTTTCTAGCCAACCGTTGACCGATCCGATCT
>JAJAZF010000249.1 GCA_026785875.1 Chamaesiphon sp.
AATCGAACGTGCCGATGCTTTAGTCGCCCACAATGCTAGTTTCGATCGACGGGTACTCTATGCCTGCTGCGATTTATACAATATCCCCCAACCCAAGCAAAAGTTTATCTGTACCGTCGCCCTCGCCCGCGAACGCTGGAACCTCTATCCCACTAAACTCCCCGATGTCTGTCGGCATCTGAAGATCGAACTAAATCATCACCATGCCCTCTCTGATGCCCGTGCTTGCGCCGAGATCGTCATCGCCGCTGCTGCTGTTGAGAATTGAGTCTAGAACATAATTGGATAAATTCTACCGAGCACTTCCATCAATAACTCTTGAGGACAAGTGGCAATTAATTCTGCTCCCCTAGATTTATAATCCAAAGACCTCAATCGATCAGCCATCAAGACACCAGTTACAGCTTCACCGTCAGGGATATTGACGTAGAAAGGATTTTTTCGCTTGGTATTGCTAATCGGACAAACCAAAATAAAACCCCGTTGCTGATTAAATTCGGTGTGGCTGACGACTAGTGCGGGACGCTTACCCATCTGTTCGTGTTCAGATTGCGGATCGACATTCAGCCAGATCAAATCGCCACGGGCGGGAATGTAGTCTACCATTCCTCTGCACCACTAGGTCTACCCCAGTCAAGCTCTGGCTCTAGCTCCAGTTCTTGGCTGAGGAGTTCCGCCAACGTATATTTAGGCATTTTTTGCACTGGCTCAACGATGAGTTGACCTTTTTCCAACCGACAATCAACTTCGTCATTGACACCTAGAGCCAATTCATCTGCGATATATTTAGGAATTCGGATAGCCAAAGAATTTCCCCAGCGACCAATTTGAGATTTCATGCTAATCGATCGAGTTAAGATATTCAAAGTATATCATTTGTCGATGATAGCAACCACATTAGCATCGAGTTGGGTACGATCGATCCATATGCGATCGATCTCTAACAATGTTAAAGTTGAACTAGAACGCATACCCACAGACTTAGTGGCTGAAATTCCCCCAGAAACGATCGCTAAAATATTAGAACTAATAGGTAGACTATCTACTCTCATTGACAGAGCATCTGCGGCAGAGTTGGCAATCTTCAATACCTATGGTGAAACAGATGAGATAGCTTATGTATTGGAACAGCTAGACAATACCAAAGAGAGAGGAGAAGTCGCTTACACCAGACTTACTGGGCTACTGTTAAAAGTATCGAGATTTCAACCATCAGCACCGATTGCGATGGTCGAAATGTTGGCTCAATCGATTGAAATAGCAGAAGCTATCGTTGATGCTGGCGAAGCAACCGTTAAAGAAGCAACAATCGATTAAAATATCTCATGAATAATAAACCCATCCCAGATCCTGAAAAAGTAAAGAAAACTGTCCGCGAACTAAAGGCACTTTGTCGTCAGTTCGATCTGCTTAATTTTCAACTTGATGAATTAACCGCCTATGTTGATGCCGAAATTCGCAAGAGTCCTCTGACTGCATATCGATTAGGTAAAACTCCTCAACAGACGATCGATCGAGACTAGCAACCACATTAACATCGAGCTGGGTTCGATCGGATTGTTGCTATGGTGACATGAGATCGATTTTAGACTCGCACCTTAAAATCGATCCTATAGTGAGGGCTGCGACTGTGGCAGCTTTTGGGGTACTAAGCGATATCCCATCGCCTGAACTATCGATGTAATATTACCAAAGCGGGGGTTGCCTTCATCGGACAGAGCTTTTTGTAAACCTTGTCTAGTCATGCCAACTTGCTCCGCCATATCCCCAACACCACGAACGCGGGCAATGACACGCAATCCAGCAAGCAAGGCTCCGGTGTCGTTGTCTTCGGCAAAGTCCTGAAAAATTTCAGTAAGGTAGTCATCAATCTCCTCAGGATGAGCGCGGAAATAGCCATCAGTGAATTCATCCAGCGTTCTAAGTTTTCGCATTATTTTTGTACTCCTGCCAGTAGGATTTAGCATTTTCGATATCCTGGCTCTGACTGTCTTTGTCGCCGCCGCACAGAATGACAACGATGTTGCCTGCATCTTCACCAAAATAGACGCGGTAGCCAGCTCCGAAGAAAAAGCGCAATTCTGATAGCTCCTCACCGATTGGCTCAACATCTCCGTAGTTGCCCTGTTGTACCCGTGTCAGACGGCTGAGAATGCGTCGTCTGTTCCGCGCATCCCGCAGATCGTCAAGCCACAATTGAAACGGTTCATTGCCATTTTCATCTGCATAGAAGACTAGTTCTTTCGGCTCTACAATCTTAGCCAAAATTCTAAATTTCCTTTACGTTGTCTTTAATGCCAACTATAGTTGGCATTTGAGTAAAAGTCAATCGAGCGGCTAGACTAAAGATCGATCGAGACTAGCAAAATATTAGCATCGAGTTGGGTTCGAGATGTTAGTTGCCATTGTTTATGGGGCACTCTAAATATATATTTCATTCTTGCCTACAATGGACTTCATCGATCGAATTAAGCAAATCAGCGAACAAATCTCTAAACTACGAGAACAAATTCAGACAGAAGAAGCTACTAAAAATGCTTTTATCATGCCGTTGCTTAGTGCATTGGGCTATGATGTTTTCAATCCAACCGAAGTTTGTCCTGAGTATACTGCTGATGCGATCGGTTTAAAAGGCGAAAAAGTCGATTATGCAATTTTAGTTGATGGTAAGCCTGTCATTTTATTTGAGTGTAAATGGTGTGGTTATGAATTAGATCATCCAAAACACGGTTCTCAGTTATATCGTTATCTATCCTCAACTGATGCAGTGTTTGGAATTTTAACTAATGGCATTATCTATCGTTTTTACACGGATTTAGAAAAACCAAATGCAATGGATTCAAAGCCTTTCTTTGAATTTAACATGCAAGATATTCAAGAATCTAACGTTGCTGAATTAAAACGTTTTTCCAAGTCTGTATTTAATTCAAGTGAACTGAAAAGTACTGCTAGTAACTTGATGTATACGAAAGAAATTAAACGGATTATGTCCGAACAACTTTTAGAACCATCACCTGAATTTGTGAAATTCTTTGTATCTCAAGTATATTCAGGGAAAATCATGTCAGGTGTAATTGACAAGTTCACCAAAATTACTAAAGACTCAATAAATCAACTAATTAGCGATCGGATTACAGACACTTTGAGATCTGTGATAGAACGTGAAGTAGAAGATCGAAGCGATCATATCGTAAAAACTCAATCACCTGTTATCGATGCAATTAAAGCTGAAGATACCATTGTTACGACAGAGGAAGAGCTAGAAGGATTTTTTATTGTCAAATCTCTTTTAAGAGAGGCTGTAGACCCAAATCGAATTCAGTACAAAGACACCCAAAAATATTTTGGAGTATGCATTGATGGTAAACCAACTAAGACTTTATGCCGTCTTTGGTTTAACTCAAAGCAAAAATATATTGGTTTCTTGGATGATAGTGGTAAAGAAATTAAACAACCGATTGATAACTTAAATAACATCTACAAGTTTAGCTCTGAGCTACAAGCATCACTAAGCCGTGTAATGCCAATGAACTCAGATAAAAATTAACCTGAAGAACTTAACTTGGATTGTAAAATACCTACCGAATCAGGGTTCCGAAGAATTTGGAGCAGAATATTCGTATCATAGATTACTTGCAAATCTATCTATCCTCTTTGAGTTCCTGCAACATTGCATCAAATTCATCATCACTGAATTTGATGCTTCCTGCATATTCGGATAGTTTATTTTTATGTCCGGTTATCTCCAGATATCTATCTAGACCGATCGACAGAGCCTTTTTTGCTTCTTTACCAGAAATTATCGACAGTTTCTTTGCAGCTATTTTTTCACTCATAGTAACGTAATAAAAGTCTAACTACACCTGTTTTAACATTAATTCTAAATCGATGAAGACCCGATCGTAATCGGCGCGATCGCACTCAACTTCAGACTAGGATGATCCTCTAATAACTGATTGACATTCCATTCATTCTTAAATAACAACACCGGACGATTCCAGTTATCTTTGATGGTGATGGTATTGAACAACCGCCCCACTTTATCTAGAGCATCCCAACCATTTAGCACCCATCGCGCGACCGAATAACCGAGTGGTTCTAAGGTTGTTTCGACACCATATTCATTCTTCATCCGAAACTGCACTACTTCAAATTGTAGTTGTCCCACTGCTGCTAAAATTGGATCGCGTTTTGATTCATCTGCCGAATACATGATCTGGACTGCACCTTCTTCTTGTAGCTCCTTCACCCCTTTTTGAAACTGTTTAAATTTCGATGGGTTGGGATTGCGGAGGAAGGAGAATAATTCCGGTGAAAAGCAGGGAATGCCTTCGTATTCGAGCTTCTTCATCCCTGTATAAATCGTATCGCCGATCGCGAACACACCAGGATTATTTAGCCCGATTACGTCGCCTGGATATGCTTCCTCGATCGATTCTCGATCTTGGGCAAATAGTTTCTGCGGACGTGATAGTCTGACAGTCTTGCCTGTGCGGGCGTGGCTGACGGTCATATCTTTTTCAAACTTACCAGTACAGACCCGAATAAATGCCACGCGATCGCGATGTTTGGGATCCATATTAGCTTGGAGTTTGAAGACAAAACCGGAAAACTCTGGATAACTCGGATCGATCGTGCCGATATTAGAATTACGATTTCCTGGCTTGAGGGCGTATTCCAAGAAGTAGTGTAAAAACAACTCGACCCCGAAATTGGTCATCGCACTTCCGAAGAATACCGGAGTCATATAACCCGCATGAATCGCTTCTAAATCTAACTCTGAAGCTACCCCATCGAGCAGTTCCAAATCGCTGTGCAGTTGCTCGAATAATTCTCGATCTAACAACTCTTTCAGTCGCGGATCGTCGAGATCCATCACCGTATCGGTGGCTTCGCGGCTGCCATGCGCCGTTCGCTCGAATAGATGAACTTTGCGCTGATGTCGATCGAACACACCTTTAAAGCGATCTCCGGTACCGATCGGCCAATTTACAGCATAGGTTTGTAAGCCTAATTCCTGCTCGATCTCATCTAATAATTCTAATGGTTCGCGTCCGGGTCGATCGAGTTTATTCACAAAGGTGAAAATCGGCAACTCGCGCATTTTGCACACTTCAAATAACTTGCGCGTTTGCGGCTCCAAACCCTTTGCCGCATCGATCAGCATCACCGCATTATCAGCAGCGGCGAGCGTCCGATAAGTATCCTCACTAAAATCTTGGTGTCCGGGTGTATCCAACAGATTTACCTGAAAACCCTGATACTCAAACTGCAACACTGTCGAGGTAATCGAAATCCCCCGCTGCTTTTCCATTTCCATCCAGTCAGAAGTCGCCTTGCGCTGATCGCGTCTGGCTTTGACTGCACCCGCTTCATGAATCGCGCCCCCATACAGCAAGAGTTTCTCTGTCAGGGTAGTTTTCCCCGCATCAGGGTGCGAAATAATCGCAAAATTACGTCGATGTTCGACAGCAATTTCGAGTTCGGTTTGAAGTTGGGTTTGGAGTTCGGTGGACATGGGG
>JAJAZF010000250.1 GCA_026785875.1 Chamaesiphon sp.
AAATTAGGAAATAATAGTCGAATCGGGATCATTAACTCATGTGCGCCGTGAACGTGAATTAGATCGATCGATTGACGTTTTTGAGCTGCTTTAATTCCAGCAATTAGTTCTCGTAATCCCTTAAAAAAGTTCCGCTCCCATGCTGTAAATTCACCATAATCGAGCTGTTGTTCTAAAAAAGGCGGTAAACCTTTTCCTGTCGGCGCAAGCAATGTCACCTGATAGCGATCTTGAAACTCACGGATGAGACTCAATGCTTGTCGTTCGGTACCGCCTAGATTTAGATAAGGTAAAATATAAACTAAATGTTTTATACGCCCCATAGTAATGTAGTGATGTAGGGTGGGCACTGCCCAGCTAGGGTGGAAGCAATATAGCCAAGGCTATTGCTATAAATATCGAACGGCGAGATTTTTCCCGCAATCTACTAGTGGGCACTGCCCACCCTAAGTTCTACGTTCTAACAAGGAGTCTAACACCTTACTAAGAGTCAGGAATCGATCGCAGAACGGTCTTAATTTGCTTGCAATACACCTAAACTAGTTTGAATCGGTACAACATTTAGCGTGTCAGGAGTCGCACAGAATTTGAGATCTGCAAAACATTCCAGGCGAACTAATCTTTGTCCGTGACTAGCGAGATAAAATAAGTCCAAAAGATTGTCCTTCCACTGACGATACAACGCGATCGAGCCTACCAACTCATCATTACCCGCTACTTCTGCCAACGGTATACCTAATTTAGTGATAATACTATCGGCGATCGCTCCCGCACAAACGGTATCCTCTAGAGAGTAATCACCTTCCCAGCCCGATCCTACCATCCATACTGTCTCTGGCTGCTGGGAGAGGACATAATCGACGATCGCTTGACGATTGACTAAAGCTCCCGCCAGGACGATTTTGGCATCTTGTACGCGCTGCAAGGTGCGAGTACCGTTGGTGGTACTAATAAATAAGCGTTTGCCACCAACCACCTCTGGAGTGCAGTCTAGAGGAGAATTCCCCAGATCGCAACCAGCTACTTTTGCCCCGCCCCGCTCTCCACCGCGCAAACGTAATTCAGGTGCCCACTTGTCACTTACTTTCATCAGCGTATCCATGTCGCTAAAAGCTTGCACTGCTTCAGCTCCAGACTGAAGTGCTGCTGCGATCGTCGAGGTTGCACGTAGTACGTCGATGGCGATCGCACAAACGGGGAGTTCGCCTGATGGTGTACGTTCGGGGGTATGGTAAGTAAATAGTTTCACAATTAGGACAAAAATATTGCTGGTTCGTCAGGGCAGATGTTACCCTACTTAATCTTAATCCCAGTCGCACCCGAAAATTCAAGGACTTATCCGTCAAGTTGTAGGGAGTACATTAAACCGCGAGTTTAACAATTGCGAATTACACGATGATTCTCGATCTGCACCCCACAATCGCAGAGCCGCCGTTCCCATCCCTGTTGATTACCGATAGTTTTAGTTTCACTAAATAGCCCCGCTTTTTCTTCTGATTTAGTAAATTTGGCAAACTTTGAGTAGAGCGGATGATTCTGACTGAGAAAGGTTTCTTTACGATGGAGTATGGGTGGATTTTCTTGGTGGGAATAGTCGCGAAATCGGAGACTTAAATCTCGTAAGTCAATTAACATCGCCCACTGCAATACGGGATGAGCGATCGATTCAAAGTCAGGATAGTATAGATAAGAGATACAGGGCTTATCTTTATGGAATTTAATAATATTTGCATCTTCCGTACCGCCAATATTTCGACTCGCACAACCTTCATATAGTCGAAGTTTTGAATCCATTTCATTGAGTGCGGAAATATGAACGTAGAGCGCGGCAGGTAATAATTTACCAATCTTACTCTGATGACAAGCTTGTTTAATTACACCTGGTTCGCCAATCTTAAATAATAATCGATCGGCAACTTCACACGCTTCATCATAACTACCAAAAAAAGCTTTAATATCGGCACGGATTGGTACAGATAGATTTTTCAAGCTTCGCCCTTTGCCAAAATGAGCTAGAGCTAAATATACTTGTAAATCTATCGATCGCTGATAAGCAATGGCATCCCATTCTACTTCATCAGTAGCAGTTAAGACGATTTGAAATGCACGTTTAATACTACCAAATTCTTGAACTAATTCAGCTTCGGCAGCTAATTCTCCTTTAATCGGAATACGTCCGCGCTGACTAACAAATTCCATCAACGGTGCTAGTTGTAATTGATAGTCTTCAAATCGTTTGCTCTCCACCCGCACTCGCGGTGTTATCATCCGTGTATATAGTCTCGCCGCTCGAAAACTCTCGGCTTGAGATTCATCTCTAAATACTAAAAAAATCCCTAAACCAATTGGGATAGCATCGACAGTGAGAACTCGATCGATATACTCTTTTAATTCTCCCTGCTGATAATATTTTTGAAATGTATTTCGCTTGGTTAAAATCCCATCTCCATAAGCTAATACACCTCGCAGATCGTTGACTAATATCTGCGCTGCAACGATTAATACTTGCCCTGTCAATTCCCAGGCTTGGATTAATGCTCGATCTCGTTCTTGGGTATCTTCAATAACGTTAATTATATAGCTTAAATTAACTATATCGGCAGGTTGTCTCGCAACATCAGGAAAATAATATGGATCCCACCCCTCACAGGTATATCCTGCCGATTTCAATCTTTTAACATCACCACCAATCCCACAACCATAGTCAAAGATAGTTGTGTCGATCGTCATAATACCCGACTCGATCGCCAATCTTACCGGACGAGATAATTCCACCCGCGTGATGGCTGCTCGATGTCGTTCGACTTCTACTCCAATCGGTATTTGGGACATGGGAAGTAGTTGATAGTTGATAGTTGATAGCGATTCGGCGCACGTAGGGTTCCCCAAGGGTTTAGCGAATTAAGACAGTTGACAGTTAACAGCTACAGAAATTAGTCGATACTGTCTACCATTCAGGCTTGGCGGTAATTGTGATGTGCTAAATATTTAGGCGTTCCTACTTCCCGACTTGAATTAATTCAACCTTATAGCCAGTGGGATCTTCGACAAAGGCGATTACTGTGGTTCCGTGTTTCATCGCACCTGGAGCGCGAATAACTTTGCCGCCTTTAGATGTAATTGCGTCGCAGGTAGCATAGATATCATCCACCCCGATCGCGATGTGACCATAAGCATCGCCGATCGTATATGCTGAGGTATCCCAATTATGGGTCAGTTCGATCGCTGTCTGACTGGATTCATCGCCATAGCCGACAAAAGCTAGCGTAAACCGTCCATCTGGAAAATCATCTCGGCGGAGTAACTTCATCCCCAAAACTTCGCAATAGAAGCGGATGGATGCTTCTAAATCGCCGACTCGCAGCATGGTATGTAACAAACGCATAGCTCTGATAGCCTGATTTTCAAAATTTGGTAACTAAATTTGCTGTTTGGGGTGTCTTCAGGTCGTATGATAACGTGTTGACACTGCTCGTTGCCGAGGAACGGATCGTCGGGGTGTCAAGCTACAATGTTTACGGAAAAATCGATCGCGATCGTCAGAAAGAGGGAATAACTATGAATATGCCAGATATGGCGATTGCGGAAATTAGAGCTAGAGAGATTCTCGATTCCCGTGGTCGTCCGACAGTAGAAGCCGAAGTATACTTAGCCAATGGTGGATTTGGGCTAGCTCAAGTCCCTAGCGGCGCATCGACAGGCAGTTTTGAAGCCCACGAATTGCGGGATGACGATCCCAGTCGCTATGGGGGTAAAGGTGTCCTCAAAGCTGTTGCCAATATTGAAGACAAAATTGCGCCAGCTCTGGAAGGAATGGATGGTTTCGATCAAATCGCGATCGATCGAGCGATGATCGAGTTAGATGGTACGCGCACAAAGTCGCAATTGGGTGCTAATGCTATTTTAGCTGTATCTCTAGCCAATGCAAAAGCTGTCGCTAATGCTCTGGG
This sequence comes from Chamaesiphon sp., assembly GCA_026785875.1. Taxonomy (GTDB): domain Bacteria; phylum Cyanobacteriota; class Cyanobacteriia; order Cyanobacteriales; family Chamaesiphonaceae; genus Chamaesiphon. The sequence continues at coordinate 3,951 of JAJAZF010000250.1, forward strand.
AGTCCCACTTTATCGCTACCTGGGCGGTCCTCTAGCCAATCTGCTACCCGTACCACTGATGAATGTGATCAATGGTGGTGCTCACGCTGCCAATAATATCGACTTCCAGGAGTTTATGATCGTGCCTGTGGGTGCGACTTCCTTCAAGGAAGCTCTGCGCTGGGGAGCCGAAGTATTTGCTGCTCTGAGCAAAGTTTTAGACCAAAAGGGTCTGTTGACCGGAGTAGGTGATGAAGGTGGCTTCGCGCCCAATCTAGAGTCCAATCAGGCATCACTAGAGTTGCTGATCGCGGCGATCGAATCGGCAGGTTACAAACCTGGGGAACAAGTCGCGCTTGCGCTAGATGTAGCGGCGAGCGAATTTTACAAAGAAGGTAACTATATCTACGATGGTAGCAGTCATACACCGGGAGAGTTTATCGACTATTTAGCCGATTTAACTACCAAGTATCCGATTGTATCGATCGAAGATGGTTTACATGAAGACGATTGGGCAAACTGGCAACTACTCACCCAAAAAATCGGCTCGAAAGTCCAACTAGTCGGCGACGATCTATTTGTGACTAATTCCGTCCGGTTGCGCCAAGGGATCGAGCAGAAATCAGCAAATGCCATTTTGATTAAACTCAATCAAATCGGCACCCTCACCGAAACCCTGCAAACGATCGATCTTGGCACCCGCAATGGTTTCAAGTCGATTATCAGTCATCGTTCTGGTGAAACTGAAGATACCACGATAGCCGATCTAGCCGTCGCTACTCGGGCGGGACAAATCAAGACAGGCTCTCTATGTCGGAGCGAACGGGTGGCAAAATACAACCGTCTGCTGCGGATCGAGGATGAATTAGGCGATCTCGCTGTCTATGCTGGACTAGAATAATCGATTATTCACAAAAAATAGTAGGGGCAATTCATGAATTGCCCCTACTATTTTTTTGTTATTGTTCATCCGCAACTGTCAACACTATGCCTACGGCAGGCTAACGCCAACATTGCAAGCTATCAACTATCAACTGTCAACTATCAACTATCAACTATCAACTATCAACTTCTGGCTGCGGACGATCGGACTTTTGAATGGCTTCCGTTCTGGTTTTGGCTCAAAGACGATCGGACAAGACCAATCGACATCCCACCATTTAGAGTGTTGCACAACATCGTTAGGATCGGGGAGCAAGCCTAGCAAATCTTCGCGAACTGTATCTAGAAATGCACCAGTTCCGACATCCATAAAGACTGTATTTAACAGCTTGAAATGTTGCTTGATCTTAATTTTCTCACCAGTTGATGTTTGATATACCCTACTCTCAAAAAACTTGTTGACTCTACCACCCTCTCTAGACCAATGATTGGCACTGCCAGACTTCACCCATTGGACGGTACCATTAGCAAAATAAACTATCACTAATTTAGGATCTTCTACTGTTTTTTTGTTCACGATCGTGTCCTGTAGTGAGTAATTAGATTTGACGATCGCCGATCTAGCCTCGATCGTGAGGTCATAGCGATCGCTAATTCGATCGATGGTCAAAAACCTACAACACCACATTATATACTGTCGTCCCCAGTGCGAAAAGTTAATTCCGATCGCCAATAGCAATCTCTATCGCCCAATCCTGACAATTTAAAATAACTTATCT
>JAJAZF010000251.1 GCA_026785875.1 Chamaesiphon sp.
CACGACATACAGAAGTTGGTATCGGAGCTATTTTTAGCTGGAGCGGGACAGATGGGATTGATGCAGTAGCTCATGGATGGCGAAACCGAGGCGGAAATATTTTGGCAGAATATTAGTGATTAGAAGTATTATTCCCATTAGAATCGCTTTAGTCATCAGTCGCGATCGATCCTAGTCATCGTAGCTCGATTCAGCCTTGCTCACCTCCAGATCTAATCGTTGAAGTACAGCGATGATTGAGTTAGTAGATTAAGATCGAAGCGTAGACAGATGCCAGCCTGTCGAAATAGTAAAATATGAAATTAAATATCCCCGAATTTTCTCTAGTCGTCCTCATCGGTGCTTCCGGTTCGGGTAAATCTTCCTTTGCACGCAAGCATTTTCTGAGTACGGAAATCATTTCGTCTGACTATTGTCGATCGATTGTATCGGATGATGAAACCAATCAAGCTGCGACCACCGATGCGTTTGAATTACTTCACTATATTGTTGCCAAGCGGCTCAAAGCTGGCAGATTGACAGTTATCGATGCGACTAATGTTAAGCCTGAAGATCGTAAACCGTTACTGCAATTAGCCAAAGAGTATCACTGTTTTGCAGTAACGATCGTGTTTAATTTACCAGCTCAATTGTGTCACGATCGCAATCAAACTAGAGAGAATCGTAATTTTGGTATCCACGTTGTCAAGCGACATACTGAAAATCTTAAACGATCGCTACGTCATCTCGATCGGGAATTTCGCTACGTCCATATCTTGTCTAATGTCGCAGATATTACCAACGTCGAAATCGTCCGTCAACCGCTATGGCACAATCGCAAAACCGAACATGGGCCATTTGATATCATTGGCGATATTCACGGCTGTTGTGATGAGTTAGAAATTTTGCTCGCACAGTTGGGCTATCAAGCACATCTAGATCCTCAAGACCCTTGCTGGGACTTTCCGACTTATAGACATCCTACAGGTCGTCAGGTGCTGTTTGTTGGGGATTTGGTCGATCGAGGGATGCGGAATCTCGACTCGATTAAACTAGCGCGAAATATGGTGGCGGCGGGTAGTGCCCTCTGTGTCTGTGGCAATCATGAGTTCAAATTATTACGTTATTTGCGTGGTAAAGATGTCAAACTCAATCATGGTTTAGAGCTGACGGTAGCCGAAATTGAAGCATTACCCGCACCGCTCCAAACAGAATTTCGCGCCGAACTGGCTAAATTTATCGACTCGCTGATTAGTCACTATATCTTTGATGATGGCAAGCTAGTTATCGCTCATGCTGGACTCAAGGAGGAGCTACAAGGGCGCACTTCAGGTCAGGTTCGATCTTTTGCGATGTATGGGGAAACGACGGGCGAGATCGACGAATATGGGCTACCCGTGCGGGCAAATTGGGCGCGTGAATATCGGGGCGCGGCGACGGTAGTGTATGGTCATGTGCCCGTGGTCGAAGCAGAATGGCTGAATAATACGATCGATATCGATACTGGCTGTGTATTTGGCGGTAAGTTGACAGCGTTGAAATATCCAGAGCGGGAGATCGTGCAAGTACCTGCGGCGCGAGTATATTACGAGCCGATGAAACCGTTAGAGGTAGATTCGATCGATCGTCGCAGTGCCCAACAAGAAGATGATGATATCTTAGATGTTGCCGATGTTTTGGGCAAACGGTTGATTAATACTCGCCTTCAGGCACAGATTGCAATTCAGGCAGATCGATCGATCGCCGCATTGGAAGTAATGAGTAGATTTGCTGCCAATCCTAAGTGGTTGATTTATCTACCGCCTACGATGTCACCTGTGGCAACTTCTAAGCTGGCGGGATATTTGGAATACCCAACGGAAGCATTTGATTATTATTCCAAGCTGGGGATTAATCGGGTGGTGTGCGAACAGAAACACATGGGTTCGCGGGCGGTAGTGATTATTTGTCGAGATGAGGCGGTAGTCGAAAGACGGTTTGGGATTACTGGGGAGGGCATCGGCATCTGTTATACTCGCACGGGACGCAGATTTTTTAACGAAACCGAACTGGAAACTGAGTTTTTAGGGCGGATTCAGGCTGCTCTAACTGCGAGTGACTTCTGGCAACGCCTGGAGACTGACTGGGTGTGTTTAGACTGCGAATTGATGCCGTGGTCGGCGAAGGCACAAGGCTTGCTCCGCGCTCAATATGCACCCGTAGGCGCAGCGGCTAATCATGGCTTAGAATATGCTACCAAACTATTTCAACAGGCACTCGATCGAGGTGTGCCAGTCGCGTCGCAAATCGAGCGGCTTCAGGTACGATCGAGTATGGCGCAAAAGTATGTAGCGGCTTACCGTCGCTACTGTTGGGATGTAGATTCGATCGAGGATTTCCAGCTCGCACCCTTTCATATTATGGCGACTGAAGGCGTGGTACATACCGATAAAGACCACATTTGGCACATGAATCAGATTGCCAAAATCTGCAAGTTTGACTCAATCTTACTCGCAACTACTCATCGCACTGTAAATTTACAGGATGAGCAAGCGGTGACAGCAGCCATCCAATGGTGGGAAGCATTAACCCAAGCTGGCGGTGAGGGAATGGTAGTGAAATCGATGCCGTTTATTTATGCTGGCAGCAAAGGTTTAATTCAACCTGCGGTAAAATGTCGGGGGGCTGAATATCTGCGGATTATTTATGGTGCAGAATACGATTTACCAGAACATTTAGACAGGCTACGCCAGCGAGGTTTGGGTGCTAAACGCAATCTGGCACTGCGAGAATTTTCCTTGGGGGTGGAGGCTTTGGAACGGTTTGTAGCCAAATTACCTTTGCGTCAGGTACACGAATGTGTATTTGGAGTGTTAGCGTTAGAAAGCGAACCGATCGATCCTAGGCTGTAAGTATAGAACCCATTTGAGATCTTCTAGTGGGGAGGGCGGGTTCGTTTGATATCGATCGGTAAAATCGATATTGGTTAGCATAAACCCGCCCCTACGAATTGTAAAAAATGTATTACATTCTCATTTATGGATCTGTAGGGGC
>JAJAZF010000252.1 GCA_026785875.1 Chamaesiphon sp.
GATACTACTCTAGTTGTAAATATAGCAGAATAAAGAATCTGGTATTGACTTGGAGTGCGATCGATTGACTAATTCAGATCCAATTTGGCGACTAATCCCACCGATCGAGACTACCGGACAGATCCAAATGTCGATCGATCGGTGGTTATTACAACAACATATTTTAGGACAAATACCGCCGACTTTACGCTTTTATACTTGGTCGAATCCGACGATCTCGCTAGGTTATCACCAACGCCACTATCCCGAACATTGGCAATCTCTAGTATGGCACGATTCTCCAAAGGAGAGGCTACGCCAACGCCCTGTAGATATCGTCAAACGTCCCACTGGCGGACGCGGTGTATTGCATCAAGGCGATCTAACTTATGCCCTCATCGGATCTGGATTTGTAGGTAAAAGGGTAGAAGTATATCAACAGATTTGTCAGTTTCTCATTGATGGTTGGCGATCGCTCGGTGTCGATCTACAATACGGTACGGCAGGAACGGGTTATGTTCACAATCCCAATTGTTTTGGTACGGCAACAAGTGCAGATCTAGTTTGTGCGGATGGTTATAAACTCATCGGTAGTGCCCAATTAATTAAATCTGGTGCAATCTTACAACATGGATCGATGCGGATCGATCCAGATTTGGATTTATTTAAAAAAGTATTTGGCGAATCGATCTATCTACCACCTGTGGCTATTCTACAGTTAACTGTTCCTCAGATTATCGATACACTTACTCAAGCCGCTCAACAACATTTTCAGGTAAAATTTGAGATTGAGCCTTTATCAGATACTGAATGGTTGCAGATTAAAGAAGAATTGAAACTGTTCCTTTCAAAATTAGATATATATTAGCATGGCGGTGGTTATTATCGCTCCGTCATCTACGTCAAACAACTAAAACTACAGCATGAGTATCGATCGCAAGTGGACATCTAAGAAAAAACGAGCATTGGAAGTATTGCTCAGACTAAAACGACTGTATCCAGATGCCACTTGTAGTTTAGATTATACAACACCCGTTCAATTATTAGTCGCCACTATTCTCTCAGCTCAGTGTACCGACGAGCGGGTGAACAAAGTTACGCCAGCATTATTCGCGAGATTTCCCGATGCGCGCGCGATGGCGTATGCAGATATTCTAGATATTGAAGAATTAGTGCGATCGACTGGATTTTATCATAATAAAGCTAAAAATATTCAAGGTGCTTGTCGCAAAATCGTTGAAGAATTTAATGATGAAGTTCCCCAACTGATGGAACAATTACTGACATTACCAGGAGTCGCAAGGAAGACCGCAAATGTGGTTTCGGCTCATGCTTTTGGCAATATTCAAGGTGTCACCGTTGATACCCATGTTAAACGATTGACCAATTTAATCGGTCTAACCAAGCATCAAGATCCAATTAAAATTGAGCAAGATTTAATGAAGCTGTTACCTAAAGCTGATTGGGAAAACTTTTCGATTATGACCATCTATCATGGTAGAGCTATCTGTAATGCGAGAAAGCCTAATTGTCCCGATTGTGAATTAGCGGAACTATGTCCGTCAGCCAATTGACAATTGAGACGGTGATGCTCGATCGAGTCAAATGCAAAAAACGGATTGTGTTGATGTAAATATAGCAATAAAATTCAAAAACTGTAACAAGAAATACTAATTGCTACCTAGCATTTCTAGTACCTTGAACGTGCGGAAAATCGATCGTCAGTGGGCTGCAACGGCCTAGTCGATCTTTGCCGCTGTTGTCTTGTTATGGTTACAGCCTGATGCTAAGTGGATTACTTTCGTTCAAAAATCAGTATCGAACCTTGCACCTGACATGGTTTGCTTTTTTTCTAACCTTCGTTTGCTGGTTCAATTTTACCCCCTTTGCTACTGTCATTGGCAAAGAGTTGAATTTTGACGAGTCGCAGATCAAGACACTATTAATTTGCAACCTGGCAATTACGATTCCTGCTCGGATTGTTATCGGTGCCTTACTCGATAAGTATGGACCACGGATTACCTATTCTATCCTACTGATTTTTGCGATCGTTCCCTGTATTGCTACGGCTTTAGCTCAAGATTTCACTCAAATGGTGATTGCTCGTCTACTGATGGGGATTGTCGGTTCTGGCTTTGTCTTGGGAATTCGGATGGTATCTGAATGGTTTCCCGCTAAAGATATCGGTATCGCTCAAGGTATATATGGTGGTTGGGGTAACTTTGGAGCTTTTGGTGCTGAATTTGCACTCCCCTTAATTGCTGGCGGAACTGCCTTTCTCGCTGGTGGTAGTACCAATTGGAGATTGACAATCGTACTGACTGGCGTAATTGCAGCCATCTACGGTGTGATTTATTTTAATAGTGTCACTGATACACCACCAGGGAAAGAATACAAGCGTCCTAAAAAATATGGCGCGATGGAAGTTACTAGTGCCAGAGATTTTTATGGCTTGCTAATTATGAACTTCGGGCTGATTTTTGCCCTCGGTTTACTAGCATGGCGGTTAGCTCAAAAGAAATTGCACTTCCTCAATCCTGGACAAATGTATTTCATTTGGTTGTTGTTAGCTGGCTTGTATGCTTACCAAAGTTACCAAGCTTGGTTAGTCAATCGGGATGTTGTACTCGGTAGAAAGCAATTCGCACCAGCCGAGCGGTATGAATTTAGTCAAGTTGCGCTATTGCAATTTACCTACATCACCAACTTTGGTTCCGAACTCGCTGCTGTCTCGATGTTACCCGTCTTCTTTGAGAAAACATTTGGACTCGAGCACGCCGCCGCCGCGATGGTTGCGGCTACTTATCCATTCCTGAATCTATTCTCTCGCCCTAGTGGTGGGTTTATCTCCGATAAATTTGGTTCTCGGAAATGGACGATGACGGTTGTAAGTGGGTTAATCGGAGTTGCCTATCTGGTAGCTCATCAAATCGATAAAACTTGGGCTTTACCCATTGCTGTTGCCGTGACGATGTTTTCCGCACTATTCGCTCAAGCAGGTTGTGGCGGTACCTTTGCAATTGTGCCATTAATCAAAAAAGAAATTACCGGACAAGTCGCGGGTAATGTTGGTGCTTATGGTAACTTTGGTGGTGTCGTCTATCTGACAATTTTTAGTTTGACTGACGCACCGACTCTATTTGCTGCGATGGGTATGGGTGCGCTGCTCTGTGCTTTCCTCTGTGCCTTCTTCCTCAAAGAACCCCAAAACTCTTTTGGGCTAGATAAATCTCAAACTATTGGAATCGGTACTAGTCCTACTGAAGAATTAGGTTAATTGCTCAGTTTGCGGCATTATTAGCAACATTGCGAGGTTGGGTAGATCTTAATCTATCCAACCTCATCGTATTTTTAGTATTCGCCAACACAGAATATCTGAACTAGAATCGGTATTTTTCAGATCTATACTTATTTCTAGCATCATCCTCACCCCTAATTCCCTGACCCCTGTCTTGATTCGCTATCCCCTATCCCATATCCCCTCACTTATGACTGAGACAACCAAAACACTTTGCCCCTACTGTGGTGTCGGCTGTGGGTTGGAAGCTTCACCTCCCGCGCAGCCAGGTAAATCGGTTCATCGGGATAGCGGGGGCGTGCCGATTTGGAAAGTGATGGGCGATAAGTCGCACCCATCCAGTCAGGGGATGGTGTGTGTGAAGGGCGCAACCATTAGCGAGTCTCTATACAAGGATCGCTTGCAATACCCCATGGTACGGGATAGTTTAGACCAGCCATTTAAACGGGCTAGTTGGGATGAAGCCTATGGGCGGATTGTCAACCGGATTAAGACTGTCTTACATACCCAAGGTGCTGAGGGCATCTGCATGTACGGTTCGGGACAATTTCAGACCGAAGATTACTACATTGCTCAAAAACTGCTCAAAGGCTGTTTGGGCACGAATAATTTTGATGCTAATTCTAGACTGTGCATGTCTTCGGCTGTATCTGGTTATATCCAGAGTTTTGGAGCCGATGGGCCACCGTGTTGTTATGATGACATCGAAAAGACTGATTTTGCTTTTCTCATCGGGACGAATACCGCCGAGTGTCACCCAATTTTATTCAATCGCCTCCGAAAGTATCATAAACAAAACGATCGCGTCAAGCTAGTCGTAGTAGATCCGCGTCGCACCGCTACCGCCGAAGCCGCAGATCTCCATCTGGCAATCACTCCAGGCACAGACATCGATTTATTAAATGGCATTGCCTATTTACTCCTGCGCGCGGGCAAAATAGACCAACAATTTGTCGAGTCTTGTACCAGTAACTTCGCCGCCTTTGTTGAGGTAATTCAACAGTATCCCCCTGACATAGTTGCCGCAAAATGTGGCATCGCCCAAGCAGATCTCGAAAAAACTGCCAAATGGTGGGGAGCCTCTAATAATGTCCTCTCCCTCTGGTCGATGGGTGTGAACCAATCCAGTGAAGGTACCGCCAAAGTCCGGCACATTATCAACCTGCATCTGATGACGGGACAAATTGGTAGACCAGGTGCGGGGCCATTTTCACTCACCGGACAACCCAATGCGATGGGCGGACGCGAAGCGGGCGGACTATCGCACATCCTCCCTGGTTATCGCCTCGTCAAAAACCCCACTCAACGCGCCGAAATCGAGCAACTCTGGAATTTACCAGCGGGTAGAATCTCCCCGAATATGGGTAAAACTGCCTGGGAGATGATAACAGGCATGGAAACTAATTCGGTAGGCTTGCTGTGGATCGTAGCCACCAATCCGGCGGTCAGTATGCCCGATATTAACCGCACCAAAGCTGCCTTATTGCGATCGCCTTTTACGATCCATCAGGATGCCTATTATCCGACCGAAACCGCTAAATACGCCCACGTCCTCCTCCCCGCCGCCCAATGGAGTGAAAAGACGGGTGTAATGACCAACTCCGAGCGGACAGTTACCCTCTGTCCTGCCTTTAGAAGTCCTCCAGGGGAAGCCAAAGCCGACTGGGAAGTATTTGCGGAAATCGGGCGGAGACTGGGCTTTGAAGACGAGTTTTGGTTTAAAAATAGTGCTGATGTCTACGCTGAATTTGCCCGACTCAGCGCGGGTCGTCCCTGCGATGTCACTGGATTGAGCCATCAATATCTCAAAGACAATGGCCCTACCCAATGGCCGCACCCAACGGGTTGCAAAACCCAATACGGGAAAAGACTCTATACCGATCTCTCCTTCCATCACCCCGACAAACGCGCCAAATTTGCCGCCTGTCACTCCAAAGGACTCGCCGAGCCACCTAGCCCAGATTATCCATTTGTATTGACCACAGGGCGGTTATACGGTCACTGGCACACAATGACCCGTACCGGACGCATCCCCAAAATTCAACAGATGCACCCCGAACCCTTCGTCGAAATTCACCCCAAGGATGCAGCGAGATTGCAGATTGAAAACGGCGAAATGGTCGAAATTCGATCGCGTCGAGGTACGGGAAGATTCCCCGCACTAGTCACAGCCGCGATCGATCGTGGTACGGTATTCGTCCCGATGCACTGGGGGGAATTGTGGGCGAAAGATGCCGAGGCAAATCTGTTTACTCACGATGCGGCTTGTCCCGATTCATTGCAACCCGAACTCAAGGCGTGTGCGGTGCAATTGGTACCAGTTAAATCGATCGTGCCAGCCTCTTCAATCCCGTTTGGAGTGCCGAGTAAGGTGTCGAGCAAATTGGGAGTTTATGGGTGATATTGTGTCTTACACCAAGATATAGAAATTAGTACCAGCATAGATCTTCGGGTACCCACAAGGGGCACCCCTACACGATCGATCTGTAGGGGTGCCCTTTATGGGTACCCACAGGTTGCGGCAATAATCAGAAATCTGCGTGGGTGTAGAATGTGAGTAGTAGCAACAGTATCCCTCTTCTGTCACTCTCCGAGAGGTAAAATAGAAGAAGGAGGATGAAAAAGTCCCAAACAGGAGGCGAGCAAATGGATGTAGAAGCGCAAATTATCAAACACTTAGCCAGAGACGCTAGGGGAAGTATTTCATTTATTGA
>JAJAZF010000253.1 GCA_026785875.1 Chamaesiphon sp.
AGAACGAGATGGTTGCATCATTATTCTCAAGGATGTTCCAGCCGATATTTGTGAGAATTGTGGTGAATATTATCTCAGTCAAAGTACAACAGCAGCAGTTTTAGATCGTGCGGAGCGATCGATCGATCGCAATGCCGAAGTCGAAATTCTCCGCTTTGCTGCCTAACTTTTGGAATATGAGAACGATCGAATCTCAAGGATCTAGCGGTTCGATTCTCCAAGGAGAGGCTATTGCTTTGGCGTTAGCCTGCCGTAGGCACGGGCAAACGCGACCCTACCGCCAACGAATGACTAATATTGCAAATCGATCGAGTAAAATAATTGAATCAATCGCTATGTCTTGCTTTAAAGTAGTGAGCAATGCCCACTCTACTTCACGACCAAATCTCTTTGATAATTAAATTTGATGATTGCGGTTTTTCTTTTTCAGATTCAGTTTCAATAATCATTATTTGATGATTTAGGGCGGACTTCAAAAATTAGTTGCGATCGATAGAAGCACACGTCAAATTCCAGGAAGAAATTCATCCTTCCTAGTAGTAACGGAACATTATCCGATCGACTCCAGGCAAATACCAGACGAACTGGCTCTAGATCGCCAATCTGCGCTGATACTAATAAACCTCGCGCTTCTATCGATGCCAAATTTCCCGCTAGAGTCACAGCCATTGTCTGCTCTTCCCAAACTGCACCAAGCTGAACGCCTAAGCTATAGGGCAATACATTAACGCTTGCACCTGTATCTAGTAATGCGACAACATCGATCGATGAATTTCGATACGTCAATTTCAGTGGCATTTTCGGTACTGCATCAGCAGCACCGAAAGCATCAAATCCTTCGATAAAGTTAAATCTTTGACTGTCACGCATTATGCTTGTGGTTGTTCTGATTCTAACAGTTGGGCTAACTTGTGAGCTGCTTCATGAGAATCGAACGGCGACCAAATTTCGTAAGTCGCACCAGGTGCCAAGGCTGGCTCCTCCTCTTGAGCTAGTTCTGTTACTAAAAACTGCATGACCTTTAACTTATCTGCACGAGGCAAATTTCTTAGCGTTGGAAATAGCTCTGTTACTCTCATAAGTTACTCTTCACAATTAAATAAATAGGCTTGGGGAAACATGAAATAATTGGCTCAATGCCTTAGCTTGAGCTTTGCTAATCGTTGGCGTAGCCTCTCGGTACGAGAATCGCTTGCCATTAACTATCTCTGACACAACTCCTCTAGAGCCAATTACCCCGACTAATTCCTCTTGTTTCATATTCCGCGCTTCCATCAAATGTAGTAACAGTCGGTCGGGTTCGACATTCGGCACTGGATAGCTAGCTTCTTCAAACTTTTCGATTAAAATAATTAGCAGTTCTAAGAGAGCATCTTCTTCTGGTGTGCGTTGACGATGTTCTAATGATTCTGCTAGCATAATTGCCGCTTCATTTTCAGCTTCAGTCTCGATCGCCTTGGGCTGATAGCGCGTAAAGAGGCACAATTAACGCAGGATAGTCTTGCTAAATCTCTAAATAAGCCCCAATCCTTTGTCGCTAAGTATGAGAATGGTGAACGACGCTTAGATGTGATTGAATTTTTGTTAGTCAGCCGTGTAATCGGTATAGATCCTTACGAAATTTTTAGAAAAGTGGAGCAACAAATATCTCAAATATCTAAAAGCATGGTTTCCATTAGCTGTTGAATCTCTGTACGCCATAGTAAAAATAGTCTCGATCGATCGAATAACTGATATTGCTAATCGATCGATTAAGGTAAAGGACGTTGACGAATTCTATCCCGTTCTATGATGGTAAACCACCCCTCAATCTGCAATTCCTCAGTCTGAAACAAATTTAATAATATTGCTGCTGGTTCTTCTGGGGTATGAGGACGAAATCGTAAATAAATGACTCCTTTTGGTGCTGGTAATCGGAAACGATAGATGAGTTCGCCATAATCACGGTCAAATGTCAAAATTATCCGTTGCTCATCTACCGCACGAGCCAATACTTCAGAATCTTCGATTCCTGGCGAGTCTTCAGTTATGGACGCAATCTTGCAACCCGCCTGTCGGAGTAAGTGGACGCTAACTAACGGGAAGTTTTCATTAGCCAGAAGCTGCATTAACTTACCTCAGACAATAGGGATGTGTAATAGACATCTTCTTTGAGACACTCTGCGGCAAACGCGAATACGGCTTGGATCGAGCGAGTGTTCAGTGTTGGGTAGTTTTCTAACACCTGTTGTTCTGTCCATCCTTCTGAAAATAGTCCGAGAATAAATTCAACTGATAGCCGTGTTCCTTTAATTACAGGCTTTCCAAGCAAAATTTTAGGATCTGAATGAATATATGTTTTCCAGTCCATGATTTAATTCTCCGCTGGGGCTTTCGTCTATTATCCTCGATTTGGTTAGGTTGTTGCTACGCGTTGGCGTAGCCTCTCCTTGGAGAATCGAGCCTCAACGATCTGGAGGAGCGATCGCATAACTAAGCGATCGTCTGGATATATTTTAATCGATTGCATTCTAGTTGTGCTGCTTATGGCGATCGATTCGGCTATGAATTCCACCCACACCATTACTAATTATTTTATTGTTATATCTTTTCTGGTTCTCTTGAAGTGCTACAAAAAAATATAGTCAAATATTCAATGGGATATCTAGCCTAAAGCACCCAGCATATTACTTGTATATTTATATTACCCAACTGTATGGACAGACATATGATCACGGTTGAGAGACGATCGACTCAATTTCACAGACAGTGATATGGATTACAAAGATGTGTGATGAGAATCTTACAGCTCTAAATCCGTTTAAACTGGAAGAATAGCTATATATAGTTGATATAGTTGCCCATCCTATCGAACATTCTATGTCTGCTCTCAAACTCAGTGGTGCCGAGATTCGTCAAGCCTTCCTTGATTTTTATAGCCAGCGGGGACATCAGCCGTTGCCGAGTGGTTCGTTGGTACCGGAAGATCCGACGGTGTTATTGACGATCGCGGGGATGTTACCATTTAAGCCGATTTTCTTGGGTCAACGCACGCCAGATTTTCCCCGTGCGACGACTTCCCAGAAATGTATCCGTACCAATGATATCGAGAATGTGGGGCGGACGGCGCGGCATCATACGTTTTTTGAGATGTTGGGCAATTTTAGCTTTGGGGACTATTTTAAGGAACAAGCGATTGAGTGGGGTTGGGAAATCTCGACAAAGGTATTCAATCTGCCGCCAGAGCGATTGGTTGTCAGCGTGTTTGAGGATGACGATGAAGCGTTTGCGATCTGGCGCGACAAGATTGGCGTGAATCCCCTGCGAATTAAGCGGTTGGGTGCTGATGATAATTTTTGGGTATCGGGGCCGACAGGCCCTTGTGGGCCATGCTCTGAGCTTTATTATGATTTCCATCCTGAATTGGGAAATGACAATATCGATTTGGATGATGATAGCAGATTTATTGAGTTTTATAATCTGGTGTTCATGCAGTACAACCGCGATGTCGATGGCAATCTCACGCCGTTAGCCAACAAGAATATCGATACGGGGATGGGCTTGGAGCGGATGGCGCAAATCCTCCAAGATGTACCGAATAATTATGAGACGGATCTGATTTTTCCGATCGTCCAAACTGCGGCGGATATTGCGGGGATTGATTATTTTAGTAGTGATGAGAAAACCAAGACTTCGTTGAAGGTAATCGGCGATCACATTCGGGCGGTTGTACACATGATTGCCGATGGAATTCGCGCTGAAAATACTGGGCGGGGTTATATTTTACGGCGGTTAATTCGGCGGGTGGTGCGTCATGGAAGGTTGATTGGAATTGACGCTGAATTTACAACTAAGGTAGCGGAAAGTGCGATCGCGATGTCGGAAGTTGCTTATCCGAATGTGCGGGAGAAGGCGGTGAAGATTAAGGCGGAACTTCAGCGGGAGGAAGTTCAATTTTTAAAAACCCTGGGGAATGGCGAGAAGTTACTGGCGAATATTATTGCAGATGCTCTCAGTCAGGGCGTGAAAGAGATTTCCGGTAAGGATGCGTTTACACTATTTGATACTCATGGTTTCCCGTTGGAATTGACTCAAGAAGTTGCAGAAGAACAGGAGTTAACTGTTGATGAGACTGGGTTTAATGCCGAGATGGAGATTCAGAAAGTTCGATCGCGTGGTGCCGTAGAAT
>JAJAZF010000254.1 GCA_026785875.1 Chamaesiphon sp.
GCATGGGGATTGCTACCCATCCGTTTGATTCCTTGAGGAGCCAGAGATCGAAATTCCGATCGCAAGGTACCATTTTCATCGAATAACTCCTCTGGATGGTAACTATGGAGCCATTCAGACAGCATTTGCAGTTGTTCGGGACGCTGTTTGACTTCTTTGAGCGGAACTTGATGCGATCGCCAGGAACCCTCTAATTTATGCCCATCCATTTCCTGGGGACACGTCCAGCCTTTGGGAGAGCGGAGGACGATCGCTGGATACATTGGGCGAGTCAGATCGCCATCATTACGGGCGCGAGATTGGATAGTTTTAATCTGCTCGATACATCGATCGAGTGTCGCCGCCATCGCTTGGTGCATCAGTTCGGGATCTTCTCCCTCTACAAAGTAGGGAGTATAACCATATCCACGCAGTAGGCTCTCTAATTCCTCATGACTGATGCGGGCTAAAACAGTAGGATTATTGATTTTGTAACCATTCAGGTGCAAAATCGGCAATACCGCCCCATCCCGACGCGGATCGAGGAACTTGTTTGAGTGCCAAGATGTAGCCAACGGGCCAGTTTCGGCTTCACCATCACCGATGACGACGACACTAATCAAGTCAGGATTGTCAAATACCGAGCCATAAGCATGGGAAATGCAATAACCGAGTTCTCCCCCTTCATTGATCGAACCAGGGGTTTCGGGGGTACAGTGGCTGCCAATCCCACCTGGAAAAGAAAACTGTCGGAAAAAAGCTAGCATTCCCGCCGTGTCTTCGGTTTTATCAGTATATATCTCTGTATAACTGCCTTCCAAATAGACAGGAGCAAGGACTCCAGGCGCACCATGTCCGGGACCAGCGATGTAGATCGCATTGAGGTCGAATTTATTGATGATGCGGTTGACATGGGTGTAGACAAAGCTTAATCCAGGGCTAGTGCCCCAGTGTCCCAAGAGGCGATTTTTGATATGCTCGACTTGTAGAGGTTCGCGCAGGAGGGGATTATCACGGAGATAGATCATCCCCACCGCGAGGTAGTTACAAGCACGCCAAAAACCGTGAAGCTGATGTAATTCTGTCGGCGTGAGCGTAGGTGATAAAGCTGTAGAATCTGAGTGCAGATTGGGATTTGTAGTTGAGATACTAGTTATCACAATAATATTCTGATTTATCACCCCAACCATACCCATAATTAGGACTTGCGGCATACTGCCTTTAGAAGGATCTAGCGATCGGTCAAAAGGTAGACAGAAATAGATAATATCTATGCTTTGTGGAGTCGATCGCGTGGGTATATTAAAATGGATATATCTTCAACAGCGATCGAGGTCTGATGACCACAACTCCACATAATCTTGATATCAAGTATCTTAGCTTCAAGACAAATGCGATGGAGACTTTGAGAATCGGAGCCACACTTACACTTGGGCTAACGTTTGCAGGACAGATGCTGACAGCCATGTTTTTAGACCATTATGGCGCGATTGGGTTAGCAAAGTATCCCGCCAGTCCAACCCGAATTGCCGGAGTTGTGCTTGTATTCTTGGGTGTTTCGTTAATTGCTTATGCAAAGCGGTGAATGGACTCTTTGAAGGTGCATAAACTATTTAAAATTGCTGAAACCTAGCTGGTGGGCAGTGCCCACCCTACACTGACTACAATTATGTAAATGCAATTATTTATCAGAAAGATTAGGTCTGAAACCTAGATGGTGGGCAGTGCCCACCCTACAATAACTACACTGACTGATTCCTAAACGAGAAGAATATTAGAGACCAGTTGCTTCGTCGTGGGGGCTAGATGCTGGATCTACGCCCATGTTGGCAACTAGATCGCGTAGGACTGTAATCTGCTCGGAGTGTTCGAGTTGTTGAAGTTGAGTCATACATTGAGTAGCTTCAGGCTCCATAGTATAGTCTGCTGGCATCGGGATGATTTCTGTCCGATCCATACCTTGAGCTAGCAGATACCAAAATAGTAATTTGGTGGTGTCGCTCAATGCGCCATATTCGCGACTGATGAGGCTATTTTTGCGTTCTACCAAGTCGCGCTGGACTTGTAGCTGCTCATCGTGAGATAGTTCTAGGACTTGCTTGAATAGTCCTTCAGCGATCGTTGGTGCTGCTGTGCTGGCTCCAGGTGCCGCAGGAGTGATGGATTTGCCAACTTCTTTATAAATAAACCATAGTAATGCGAGTTGCTGGTCTGTGGACAGAGCCGCAAATGCAGAGAGTAGATCGGGATTTACGTTTGAAACAGGAGCTGCCATATTACTTTCCTCATTGGTCATTATTACATTACTAATAATTCAGTTTGGGCGATATTTCCTTTGGATGGAGATGACGCTCTGTCAAAAGATAGATTTCAAGAGATTATACTTGTGCTTTGATGGTATTTTAGTTGCCATTATTGATTATGAAAAGCATTTCTGTACTCGCACAGCCTGAATTTCGGACGATCGATCTAGACACATCGCTCGATATTGACGGTATTTATGAAAATACTATTTATCAGTATTTTATTCGCTTGAACAATGGTGAGTTCATGGAGACTGCACAGCTATTTGCAGAGCAAGGATGTCTCAATCCGCCATTTGAAAAGTCGATCGCAGGTAGAGAGGCGATCGCTCACTACTTGGCGAAAGAAGCTAAAGGCATGAACTTTTGTCCAGAGCGTGGGGAAATACTGACAAAGATTGGGGTAGCAGATCCGCTGGAGAATAGCGATCGCACTCAATATCATATTCAGGGCAAAGTAAAAACAAACTTTTTTACTGTAAATGTGAGTTGGTCGATCGAGCTAAATGCTGCAAAGGAAATTATGGCTGTAGATGTCAAACTATTAGCTTCTATTAATGAGTTGTTAAGCTTTCGTAGTTAGTCTTTTTGATGGGAAGGATAGATGGGGAAAGAAAGCAGATAGCCGATCTAATTAACAAACAGCAGGGTTTTAGAGCTGACAGCCTAAAGGAAGGGTTTCGCGAATTGCTGTCAACACTTCGACTACGCTCAGTGCAAGCTGTCAACTATCAACTGTCAACTGTCAACACTTCGGCTTCGCTCAGTGCAAGCTGTCAACTGTCAACTGTTTAATGAGCCACATCGAGGTTTAATTCAATAGTAAATGAATGTTTTAGTGCTGAATGCTGGTTCGAGTAGTTTTAAATCGAGTCTATATCAATTGACTGGAGAGGTGCCATCAGATCCAGTCGTGCCATTATGGACGGGGGAAGTCGATTGGGATTCGTCTGGAACAGTGGTGTTGAAGGCTAAAACTGCTGATAATTCGGTGCGAGAAGAGCGATCGGGGAGGAGCCGAACTAATGATATTCACGATCTATTAAATTTGCTTTGGAGTGGGAAAACTCAGGTTATTAATAATATTGACGAAATCGATATCGTCGGGAATCGAGTCGTACATGGTGGCGATAAGTACCGTCAACCAATGTTAATTAATCCTGAAGTGAAGGCAGAGATCGATCGATTGTCAATCTATGCACCGTTACACAATCCGGCTAATTTAATGGGGATTGAGGCGATCGAGTCATTGTCAGGTAATATGACCCAAATGGCGGTATTCGATACGGCTTTCTATCGGGATTTACCGGAGGTGGCTTACGTCTATCCTGTGCCTTATCAGTGGTTAGAGCAAGGAATCAGAAAGTATGGTTTTCATGGCATCAGTCATCAATATTGTACCCGACGCGCAGCGGAATTATTGGGACGAGATTTGGGAGAGTTACGATTAATTAGTTGTCATTTGGGTAATGGTTGCTCTCTGGCGGCGACTAAATTTGGACGGTGTATCGATACGACAATGGGTTTTACACCGCTCGATGGTTTAGTGATGGGTACGCGCTGTGGATCGATCGATCCAGGCATCATTCTCCATCTATTAAGGGAGGGGGAATATACAGTTGAGGAACTAGACCATATTTTAAATTTTGAGTCGGGATTATTGGGTATTTCTGGTGTGTCCAATGATGTACGGGAGATCGATAAAGCGATCGATTCTGGTAATGCCAAGGCAAAGTTAGCTCTAGATATTTATATCGATCGACTCGCAGCTAAAATTGCTTACCTATTGCCAGCTTTAGGTGGTTTAGACGCACTGATTTTCACGGCTGGTGTAGGGGAAAATCACGCTGGGATTCGGGCTGCTGTTGCCTCGAAATTGGCTTTTTTAGGAGTAGAAATAGACTCGTATCTAAATAGTTTGTCGATCCCACCCGAAGCTGGCGTGTCATCTGGCGACGATCGCGATTTGGCGAGCGGACGATCTCCAGTCAGATTACTGGCAATTCATACCCAAGAAGAGTGGGAAATTGCCCGAACTTGTTGGCAATATTTAAATACCAAGTAACAAGTTTGGCGATAGTACGCCATTAGTGAACCTATCCCCAGCGAATAGACAATCGCTTTTCATAATCCTCTCATTTTTATGATAGATTATCAAATAATGATATAATTATGAAAAGATTAAATGAAACATAAGTCTGTCCCCTCCACAAGCTCGATCGGCTTGAAACGGTTGCAAATGGGGATAATTGGGCTATCGATCGGTGTTTGGTTGAGTAGCTGCACTACTAACTCCAAGATTGAAACCGCCCCCAATCCGACAAATAAAAAAGTTATTCTCACTACTTTTACAGTGCTAGCAGACATGACGCAAAATGTCGCTGGAGACAAAGCGATTGTCGAATCCATTACCAAGCCTGGGGCAGAAATCCACGGCTACCAAGCTACTCCTAGCGATTTGGCGCGGGGACAAAAGGCAAATCTAATTTTAGAGAATGGTCTAAATTTGGAACGTTGGGCCGATCGCTTCTATAATAGTTTGCCCAAGGTGCCTCACGTTACCTTGAGTGAAGGATTCCAACCGATCGATATTGCCGAAGATACTTACAAAGGTAAACCCAATCCCCATGCGTGGATGTCGCCCCAAAATGCA
This sequence comes from Chamaesiphon sp., assembly GCA_026785875.1. GTDB lineage: Bacteria > Cyanobacteriota > Cyanobacteriia > Cyanobacteriales > Chamaesiphonaceae > Chamaesiphon. Next base: position 4,936 of record JAJAZF010000254.1, read on the forward strand.
GTCATCTACGTCGAAAATATTCGCAAGTCATTGGGCAAACTCGATCCAGCAAATGCGGCTACTTACGATCGGAATGCCAAAGCCTATAGCGAACAAATTAAAGCGATCGATTTGAAGCTCAAAACAGCGATCGCCGCAATTCCACCCGATCGACGCTACATCGTCAGTTGTGAAGGGGCATTTGCTTATATTGCCCGTGATTATGGTTTGAAAGAAGTGTATTTGTGGGCAGTCAATGCCGAACAGCAAGCCACGCCAAAACAGGTGGAAAAAACGATTGATACGGTGAAGAAAAATCGAATTCCAACAGTATTCTGTGAGAGTACAGTTAATCCCAGAACTCAACTGCAAGTCGCCAAAGAATCAGGTGCAAAATTTGGGGGGGTGTTTTATGTGGACTCATTATCGCCGGCTGATGGTCCAGCATCTACCTATCTCAAACTTTTAGAATATAACGTGAGTACGTTGATCGAAGGATTACAAAGCAAGTAATAAAAAATTATGAATGAGATTGGTGTTGAAATTGAAAATGTGACAGTTACCTATAACGGTAAAGTTGCCCTGCACAGTGCCTCATTGCAACTGCAAGCAGGGAGTATTCATGGTTTGGTGGGAATGAATGGAGCGGGAAAATCAACCCTATTTAAAGCGATTATGGGGTTTGTCAAACCCGCCACTGGCAGGATCTCGATCGATGGATTATCGATTCATCAGGCTCAAAAACGCAATTTAGTAGCATATGTGCCCCAATCTGAAGAGGTAGACTGGGATTTTCCGGTGAATGTTCATGATGTGGTGATGATGGGACGCTATGGGTATATGAACCTATTGCGAATTCCCAGATCGATCGACAAACAATCTGTCAGGGCAAGTTTGGAACGGGTGGAAATGTGGGAAATGCGCGATCGTCAAATTGGAGAGCTATCGGGTGGGCAAAAGAAACGAGCATTTTTCGCGAGAGCGTTAGCACAACAAGGCACTGTTCTATTATTAGATGAACCTTTTGCCGGAGTCGATATCAAGACTGAAAAAATGATGGTCGATTTATTGATAGAACTCCGGCAATCTGGGCACACAATTTTAATTTCTACCCACGATCTGGCTTCGATTACAACATTTTGCGATCGAGTCGTACTCGTCAACCGCAGTATCTTGGCGTATGGGAGCACCGATGAGGTGTTTACTGAAGAAAATCTTGCCCGTGCCTTTGGTGGTTCTGTCGGCGATTTTTCGGCTGCCAAAACTCAGATCGATTTAGATCGACAACAATAATGGATATAATTGAGTGGTTCATTGCACCGTTGCAGTATGAGTTTATGCTCAAGGCAATTTTGGTGAGTGCGTTGGTGGGCATAGTTTGTTCTGCGCTATCTTGCTACATGACTTTGAAAGGATGGGCATTGATGGGGGATGCGGTTTCCCATGCAGTGATGCCAGGGGTAGTTATTGCCTATATCCTCAATATTCCTTTGGCGGTGGGTGCGTTTGTGTTTGGGGTAGGTTCAGTCATTGCGATTGGATTTGTTAAGGAGAAAACTCGTGTTAAAGAAGATACTGTAATTGGATTGGTATTTACGGGTTTCTTCGCCTTGGGATTAGTATTAGTTTCTAAAGTTAAAAGCTCGATCGATCTAACTCATATTCTGTTTGGCAATGTCTTGGGTATTTCGGATGGAGATATTATTCAAACGGTAATTATTGCTGTAATTACGTTGGGCACATTAGCAATTTTACGCAAAGATCTAATTTTATTTTGTTTTGATTCTACTCATGCCCGATCGATCGGTTTAAATATTACCTTTCTCTACTATGTTCTACTATCGCTACTATCACTCACAGCCGTTGCTGGGCTGCAAACAGTCGGGATTATTTTAGTCGTGGCGATGTTGGTAACTCCAGGCGCAACTGCTTACTTATTAAGTGATAATTTTGACCATATGATGCTAATTGCGATGGCTTCTGGCGTATTTTCTAGTGTGATGGGGACTTATATCAGTTATCACATTGACGGCTCGACTGGTGGCTGTATTGTGGTGCTACAAACCCTATTATTCGTAGTTGCAATGATTTTTGCACCTAAGCATGGGATGATTGCTCGATCGAGAAACAGTCATGTCGATCGATAATTCTCCCTTGTAACGATCGATCTAGATGGCATCGAGGCAGAAGAAGGCGATCCAATCCGGTGCGGTTAGCTATGTTCGCAAAAAGGCAATCCTGACATAAGCCGCTAAAACTAATAGCTGCAAGCCCATTGTGGGCAACCCGTAATAGAGAAATCGTCGGAACGAAATCGGCTTCCCATACTGCTCGGAAATTCCAGCCGCAACGATATTGGCAGATGCCCCAACCAGGGTACCATTACCGCCCAATGTCGCACCGTACATCATGGCATAAAATAGCGGTAGCACCTCTGGCGGCAGTGGTAGGGTAGATCCAGGGCTGAGGATTTCTGCCCCGACAAATCCAGCATTAACAATATATTCTTTCAACATCGGCACCATTGCGACTACCAAAGGAATATTTGGTACTACGCTAGAAAGCAGCCCGACTGAGAACAGGAGGACGATCGCACCCAAGGCAACATTTTTACCTAACAGCCATGCCAACACCCCAGAGGCACTACTGACTACCCCTGTATATTGCAATCCCCCAATCAACACAAAAATACTCATGAAGAATAAAAGTGTATTCCAATCAACATCCCGCAAAATGTTATTAACAGAATCAATTTTGCTGTGATGAGCAAGCAGCATACACAGCACCGC
>JAJAZF010000255.1 GCA_026785875.1 Chamaesiphon sp.
ACTATCCATAGTATTCTCAGGTGTGTAATGCACACAACTAAACGAACTAATACTATACGATCGATCTCTAGCTCAACTCTCTATCTAATTATATATTTTACGACATTAAGATGGGAGTGAAGATCTCACTTCCCACTTCCATCTTCAGCTCTGAGATCGACCAATCGATCGCCATAAGTTTGGCTCATATGAGTGATAGAGCGGTATGGGTGCTGCATCGACGATGCCAATTCACCCATACCGCTCAACTAAAGAATCATCAGTATCGATCGGGAGCAAGTTTAGACACCGACTGGAGTCTTACTTTCAAGATCGGGACGGGCACCGCTAGGCATCAGCGATTCCCCTTCAATAAATGAGCGCAGCATCCAAGCAATTTCCTCATGCTGCTCCATCAATCCAGTCAAAAAATCGGCTGTACCTTGATCGTGGAAGTCATCGCCGCAAGCATCGATGTGTCCGCGTAAGTTGCGAATAACCTGCTCGTGATCTTCGACTAGAGCAGCAACCATGCCTGTCGCCATCGGGATATTACCAGGATGTTCGCCCAGAGATGTAAACTCTAAGAAACCTTTCATAGTACCGATGGGATAACCACCAAGAGCGCGAATTCGCTCCGCGATCGCGTCAATATTGGCGGAGAGAATCTCGTAATGCTTGTCCCATAGTTCGTGTAATGATATAAACTGTGGACCAACTACATCCCAGTGAAATTTCTTAGTTTTAACTACCAACAGATATGAATCTGCCAAGTCGTGGTTGAGGATATCAATGACGCTTTCACGTTGTTCATCGGTCAAGCCAATATTGATAGGACGCATAGTCTTTGTCTCCAATAGTATGTATCTAAATGAGTAGTAGTCCCCCGCCAGAAAACTTCTCTAGACGGTGCATCAGTTTCATTCCCTTCTATGTCTGGTGTTCGCAAAACAAAGAATTTACGGCGGGAGAGTGTCAATAACTTTTATTTGCCAAAGAAGTTTTTAATCTTGTCGGTAACTTTCTCGGCGGCGTTCTCGACCCTATTGCTGCTAGCATCAGTGGCGATTTTTGTCTCATTTAAGCCATCTTTTACTTTCATCTTGGCGGCTCCAGTTGTATCTTCCATCGCTGACTGAGCCTTGCCCATCGATTGGGTAGCAGCACCTTTGATTTGTTCGGTTTTGCCACTTACTTGCTTGGACATACTATCGACGCTAGTAGCCAGCGCGGTATCGACTCCAAGCATTTGCCAGACTAAGGTGAGTACCAACAGTCCACCGATAAATTTCTTGAGCTGGTTTTGTAGGGTCATACCTAACTTCTGAGTAGTAAGTTTCATGGATTAAATTTAGCTGTGGATGGCACCTTATAGTTATACTATTAACCATCCTGTCGCCAAATCAATCAACAGAGAGATTTTGAGCTACTATCTAGCTGGTAAAATCTCTCTCCATCGGAAGAGGGGCGATCTCAAACAGCAAGGGCTAATCGCTCGATTGCCCCCACTGCTGTCAATTTTAAATTATTCACCAAGTAACAATGGTCTAGATCTGACAGCCTGCATGTGCGATAGTTGTCGAGCCGGAGTTTGAATCCCTGGCTCGACAACGAACTTATCACTTATTACTCATTACTCATTACTTAATTAATCTTCGCGCTGACGCTGACGCACGTATCCAGCAATTCCCCGCTGGGAATGTTTGATGAAATCACATATTTCTCGAACTAAGTCCGAATCGAATTCAGTTTCTAATTTTGTTAGGGCTTCGGGAATTAGTAAATTCGATTGATAAAGAACTTTAAAAGCTCGTTTGAGCGTTAATCTTTCTGCTGACGTAAATCCAGAGCGACGCAATCCCACGGTATTTAACCCCATGATTTTATTTAGCGTCGTGCTGCGTGTCATGCAGAATGGTGGAATATCCTTTTGAGCAGCAGAACCTCCAGCCATCATTACCAATCTCCCAATTTTTACAAACTGATGAACCAGACAATTTCCACTAATAAATGCTCGATCGCCGACTTCTACATAGCCAGCTAAAAGTGCGCCATTAGCCACGATAATGTCGTTACCAAGTTTGACATTGTGTGCGAGGTGACTGTATGCCATCAATAGGCAGTTATTTCCAACTGTTGTTACCGTTCCAGCTTTGGTGCCACGATGAATTGTTACACCTTCTCGAAGGGTACAATTGTCGCCAATTTTGACATAACTTGGCTCATCTTTAAATGCTAAATCTTGAGGTAAATCGCCGAGGACAACATTACTATGGAGATGACAATTTTGACCGATCGAGGTGTAAGGTAACAGCGTAACATGGGCATCTAAAATACAGTTATCCCCAATTTCTACATCATGTCTGATATAGCAGAATGGACCGATCGAGACATTAGCACCAATTTGAGCACCAGGTTCGATCGCTGATAAGGGATGGATCTGCATGGGCGGAAGTAGAGCATATTTTAGCAAATATTATACTCGACCACCGTGCCCTACAACTGTCGGTAGTATCCCACTTTTTTAAATCGCCCTCACCATAAATCTCTTGTCAAATAGACTACCGATCGCTACTTTGCATCTGTTTTGAGGCACGATACGCATCAGCCATTCTACCGAAGTTGACCTTAAATTCTTCCCAACCCAAAAGACTACCTTTGACGGTGCCATCTTCTTCCCAGCAAGCGGAGAGAATACCATAGGTGAGTCCCAAAACACTCAATCCCAGGCAAGCCATACTAGTCAATAAGACTAAAGTATTGGCTACCTTGAACCAATGGTTGGAGATCGCCGCATAACTAACCACAAATACTAATACGCCCATGACAACGGGAATACCGCAGAATACTAGCACCCGCCGAATCATCCGTTGACTGACAACTTCGGGAATATAGCCAGAACCTTGTTCTACCATTGCTGGTGATGGATCTGGCTTGACGATTGGTATCCCTTTCTTAGCGGCAGGTTTGCGCTGCTTATTCTTGAGTGGTTCAAATGGGAGAGACTTGCGGGAATTCTCAGCAGACATATGGCAGTTCTGGTTTGAGTGAGGTATGTACTTGATTGTGAGAAGGGGTACATCGGCAGAAACAGCCTGAATTCGTACCTCACCTTCGATGAGAAATACTGTAATTAGGCGATTGTCACCGATCGGATCGAGTAGTACACATTCGGCTTACCAACTATTGTCAATCCAAGCTTGCTAGTTACTAGCCACTAGCCACTAGCCACTACTTTTGAGTCACTAGCCACTAGCCACTAATTTCTAGTTGCTAGTCTTTAACGCGACGAATACCTAAGCCATCAGCTAGATTTTGGTAGCGTTGAACGTTTTCGGTTTGGATGAAAGCCAGTAACCGCTTGCGTTGTCCGATCATTTTCAGCAATCCTCGACGAGAAGCATGATCGCTTTTGTTGGTTTTGAGATGATCGCTCAGACGGTTGATTCTCTCAGTCAGCATGGCTACTTGAAGATCTGAAGAACCTGTATCGGTTGCGTGCAACTGATACTGTGTCATAATCTCTTGCTTACGTTCTTGAGTTAGGGTCATGAGTACTGGAAATTTCAATTAAATTTTGCAACTTACTATTTTAACATTTGCCGTTCGATTTGACTACACTTGCGAGAACTATTAGTTGCTCGGTTAACCATCTACCCCACACTCCTCATCCCCGATTAAAATGGGAATGGTAGGTCAAACTAAGGGAACATATGTCAACACTGGCGGCGATCGGCGTTTTAGCAGTATTAATTTTCGTCCATGAGCTGGGGCACTTTCTGGCAGCCAGATTGCAAGGAATTTATGCGAATAAATTTTCACTAGGATTTGGTCCAGTTTTATTAAAATACCAGGGCAAACAGACTGAATACGCGCTCCGGGCACTACCTCTAGGTGGTTTTGTGGGATTCCCCGATGACGATCCTGACAGCGATATTCCACCTAACGATCCTAATTTGCTTCACAATCGGCCATTACTCGATCGGGCGATCGTCATTAGTGCTGGAGTAATTGCCAATCTCATCTTTGCTTATTTCTTATTTGTCATCCAAGTCAGCGTCAGTGGGTTTCAACAGATCGATTATCATCCTGGAGTCACAGTTTCAGGTATTGCCGAAAATCTTAGTACTGCTGCTGGTAAAGCCGGACTTCAAGCCAACGACATCATTTTGGCAGTGGATGGCGATCGATTGGGCAGTGCGAAACCAGCAATCGTGAAACTGATGGCAGAGATCCAAGATCATCCTCAGCAACCGATCGTCTTTGAAGTGCAGCGAGGTACCGAAACTCTCAATCTCCAAGTCACTCCCGAGCCAAATGCTGAGGGGAAAGGACAAATCGGCGTTAAACTCGCCCCCAATGCAGACATTATCCTCGATCGAGCGCAGAGTCCGATCGATGCCCTTGGTAAAGCAGCTACTGAATTTGAGCGAGTTGTGGTGCTTACCGTTCAAGGTTTATCTCAATTGGTAACTAATTTTGGTGAAACTGCTACTCAAGTAGCTGGGCCGATCAAAATCGTCGAAATTGGCTCAAATATTGCTTCGACAAACATCGCTGGACTGCTCCAATTCGGCGCACTAATCAGCATCAACTTAGCAGTAATGAACATTTTGCCCTTACCAGCTCTAGATGGTGGTCAACTGGCATTTTTATTATTTGAAGCATTACTTGGCAAACCTTTACCGAGCAAGTTGCAAGACACTGTGATGCAAACAGGTTTATTTTTACTGTTAGGATTGGGTGTGTTTTTAGTAATTCGGGATACAGCCAATCTAGCTGGTGTTCAACAATTCTTTAAGTAATTGTTGTGCTAATCCACGTAGATGATTAGTGTTCAAACTTGTAGATATCGATCGAGGGCACCCCGAGCCAGTTAACCTGTGATGGTGCCCGAAAATCTACGTTATTAGTCTAGCAGTAGTTCACAGTATAGTAGGAATCAGCTATCGGTAAATGGAAACAATTGAATCAAATATTCCTCTAAAAATTTATCAAGGGCAATTTGGGACATTTACAATCACCAATCTCGATCGTCAAGGCGTAGTTATTTACCGTAGTGCTTTGATGATGGCGGCGATCTGTTTTGGGATGGTAACGATCGCAGTATTATCGCAGTCGAGTCAGATTGGATCTGACTCCAGCGCAAATATATTGAATTTAGTAACGTGGCTATATATTACTTTCTCAGTTGCCTTGGGGATTGCACTGGCGACAATTCATATTTACATGGCTGTTTTACATCGAACATTGCAAGTATTTTGGGCAGTAGGTAGTTTGAGTGCGCTGATTTTCTCATTATATTATCATCAACCGATCGACTCGATCGTTTATCAACACCCATCGACAATTTTAGGGATTGGGTTTACTTTTGCGGCATTAACAGGGATATTTTTTAAGGAAGCTTTTTGTTTCAATCGATTTGAAACAAAAATTCTGGTGGTATTAGTTCCATTACTATTATTAGGTCATCTAATTAATATACTGCCGCAAAATATCGAAGCTATTTTATTAGCGATTTGGGCAGGAGCATTTTTAGTATTTGCAGTCCGCAAAGCTATTCAACCAATTCCACCCGATATTGGTGACAAGTCAGTCTTTGAATATCTAGAAACACAGACATAGAGATTCGATTAGGAATAAACATAGCAATAATACACACTTCAACTATTCTCTAGCCCCCGCCCATGTATAGTTCGCAGATACCACAGCAACAAGATTGGATCGAACAAATCGATCGAGTCAGAGAGAGATTCGATCGGGAATTTAAGCAAGAAGCTTTCAATCTTCCGGCAGAAGTAGAAGCCATGCCAATTTTTAGAGAGTGGATTAGTCACAATCTCGCGGCAAAAATTACTTCTCCATTTTGGGAGTTAGCAGAATTCAAAAAGAACCAACGCTGTTTAGATATTGGTTGCGGTGTTAGCTTTTTAATTTATGATTGGCTAAAGTGGGAAACATATTTTTACGGACAAGAAATCAGTACTGTGGCGCGGAATGCGCTCAACTCACGCGGTTCGCAACTGAATTCTAAATTATTTAAAGGTGTTCAAGCTGGTGCTGCTCATCAGTTAAAATATGAGAATGATACATTTGATCGAGTAATATCGACCGGATTTAGTTGTTACTATCCGCCCGAATACTGGAAGCTAGTTCTTCAGGAGGTAAAAAGAGTCTTAAAACCAGATGGAATCTTTGTCTTTGATGCGCTCGATCCAGATACCGAATTAGCCGAAAACTGGGCAATTTTAGAAATGTACTTGGGTGCTGAAGTATTTTTATCCCCACTGGCTCAATTTACAGAGCTAGTCAAAGAAGTTGGTGGTATTACAGCAACTAAATCGGGACAATTATTTAAACTGTATCAAGTCAGCTTCTAGCTAATAACACTAAAATTGAACTTTACGATACAGCCATCTAGCAATAAGCTGAGGACAGTTTTTGATAAACCATCGCCATGCAAATATTTTTGCAACTGGCTTGGATCTTTTGGCAATAAACTTGGCAAGTGAATTTAGTGGTCGAAATCTTACTTTTTTATTAATTAAGTTAGCATAGCCAAGATCGTATAAACAATCAATAATTAATTTAATCGTTGCCTCTTCTCTCGCCATCAAACTTGTTAGCAAAATCAAGATCTCTTGAACGCGCTCCGCTTCCATCTGACTTCGATCTGATGTCGCTGATAAGGTCGTAACTGGTTGACTTGGTACTGATATAATTTTATTCACGATCGGATTTTAAATTTTTAATCTACAGAAATAGGCTCATTTAGCGACCTTTGTCGTCTAAAACAATAGTGCTTGCAGTACACAGCGACAGTGCTGGATAAAATATAAAGTGTAGCTCTTTCCGCCTGTCGGAGTCGGAAAGTCAAAAAATTTCCTCGCTTTAGTAATCGAGGAAGAGCCAATGGGAAATATAGAGATTAGTTAGGACTGTACCCCACAGTCATAACTACTGGCAATAACTAACTACTAACACAAGCTCGAACATGAAATCCAAAAAATCTTCAGGTAATTTGCTCAACTATTTTAGTGTAGGTGTTAAGGTAATTAGCGATCGAGCGATGGCAGCATTGTTGCTACTGCTATTTTCGCCGATCTTGATCGTTGTAGCAATCATTGTCCGGCTCCGCATGGGTACCCCGATTGTCTTCACTCAGATGCGTCCTGGCAGAAACGGTCAAATTTTTACAGTATATAAGTTCCGCACGATGACTGGAGATTGCGATGCTGAGGGTAACTTGCTCTCTGATGAGGAGCGATTGATTCCCTTGGGTCAATTTTTGCGTAAAGCCAGCTTAGATGAATTTCCGCAACTTTGGAACGTGTTGGTGGGAGATATGAGTTTTGTTGGTCCCCGCCCATTATTAGTGAGGTACCTAGAGCGATATAGCCCCGAACAAGCTCGTCGTCATGATGTTCGCCCAGGGATTACTGGCTGGGCGCAGGTTAATGGGCGAAATGCCCTGACTTGGGATGAAAAATTTAGACTCGATCTTTGGTATGTGGACAACTGGAGCTTGTGGCTGGACTTGAAAATTTTGCTGTTGACAGTCAAGAAAGTAATCAAACAAGACGGGATTAGTCAGAGTGCTGATGTCGTCGGGATGCCGGAATTTTTGGGTAATGATGAATAATTTTAAGCAGCATCAAAATATTAGCTCGATCGAGAGTAAGATCTAGCAGTTCTCAAGCTGGTTAAGACATATCCCTAACTTCTAAGGGTTTCTGAAGAAGTTAGGGATATACATTCATTCAAGATTTGAATTTATTCTAATTTTTTAAACTCTTGCGGGAGAAGATCTTCTGATGTAGTATAAATAATATCTCGATCGGTAATTTTATGCTGTTTGGCAAACTGCTTGGCATAATCTAACTTCTCTTGAATTAATCCTTGACCTAATAAACTAACTTGCTGACGACGTAAATCATTACGTTTGCGTACTTTTCGATCCTGCTGTTTTACCCAAAAATACCGACAGGAAGGAATGATAACTAGCCCGATACCATATAGAGCTAATACTGCGATCGTACCACTAATCAAACCACTAGATATTTTTCCGAGTAATATAGCTAAGATACCGATGCCGACTAGATTTCCAGCAAATAAAGCGATCGACCAATTAGTTTGAGTCGGTGTGGCTTTTGTAAATTTCCATTTACGTTCTCTCAAAGATTGAGGAATTCGGGTAGATGTGCTTGAATCGTCTCTGAGCGTAGTTTGGAGATCGGGAAAATGATAGACTAACTGTCCGGTCGGGCTAACTTCTGGAATACCATTAAACTTGGTTAATACGGGTAACATATAGTTTTCGTATTCCCGATCTGTCCCCTGTCCTAAATCATCTAAATATGGGGCAATTTGTTCGCCAATTGCCACTCCTTGCTGACGGTGGATCAGATTACCAATATAACTCCAGCGTCGCTGTTCCAGATCGGCATTAGGATTGCCATCACCAAATAATACTGAAAACACCGCTTCTAGAAAATTAAGTGGTTTTCGCTGTGTTTTCGCCCGCAATGGTGCAACCGTGTTGGTATCGGGAGTCATTGTGGTGTAATTACGGGAATTACCACCCCAATCAAAAATCCCTAACACACAAGTACCCCCACCATCGCCGCAGTCACCACCATTATCATTGCTAAATATCGCTGCTAAGGTAATCGCCAAGATCGTCAGATAGACAATACTAATCGAGGTAACTAGCAGAATTCCAAACGAGATCCTAACTAAATAAAATCCCACAGACAAGGCTCGATCGAGCCAAACCTTTAATCGTAGTCTGAGATTCTGGCGGAGCAAAACTTGGCGAAAATCTGGTAATAACACATAAATTACTTCGCCCGTGTCGGTAACTTGAAGATGTCCCCCAGTTTGATTTGCTAAAGCCAGTAATCCCGAACGTGCTTCTTCAAGGCGAATACCAGTATGGGTAACAACATCCCCACAAGTCACTCGATAACCGAGCTGTTCCACCGCTGTCATAAGTTGAGGATTGGCATTCATAATACACTTTCCTGATATAGCCACCTGCTAACATTTGTGGATCGAGGCAAACCTGGAATGATCTGGGCGATTTAATTAATGCTCACTACTAAAATTTTAGCCAAATTTCCCTAGTGTTGGCATCCTCGACTCGATCGCCCATACCTTCAGATTGCTGCCATGCCACTAGGTACCTATTTGGTACCTTTACTGGCAAGATCGGGAATGCCGGAAGCTTTTTTCAATTGTCGATCCTCACCGAAAGCCAAAATTGATCGTCCTTATTCACTAGTGTAGTATCGCCACTTTTTCTGGTGATATTCGGCGACTTGGGGCTTGAGACTAAATTTCAGCGTTTTCCCTGGCAAAACATCAACTTGTAAGAATGAATAAGCGTGATACTTGTACGCTCCGCGTCCAGTTTTGCCTAAAAACTGATGAGATAATGCTACATCCTGCAACTTTCCATCTACGCGCTCTTGGAGGATATTACCCTCCGATCGTTGGCGGCGCAGACTAAAACCACTACCACCACAGATCGCCCATTTTATCCCTCGATCGGCATGACCAGTTTCTAGGGTTTCCAGATGTTCAAAGCAATGTGCGTGACCGTTGAGTACTAGATCTACCAAGGGGCGATTATCGATTAGCCCTTTAACTTGTAGTTCGACTCGATCGAGTACCGTCCGTAAATAATGCCGCACTGCTAAGGTTTGACCTTGGTTCCATTTAGTCGCTTCCGTGACATAGGGAGGATGATGAAAATAAATTATTCTCCCGCGCACTGTGTTGTCTTGCCAAGATTCTACTAATCCTCGCTCCAGCCACTCCAACTGCTCGAAATCGATCTTCTCATTCACCATATTGGGGTCTAGTTGCTTTTCCAGATCGCGAATTGATTCTTCGATCTGCTCGACCTTTCCCAGCAACTCTTTGAGGGATTCCTGTTCGCCTAGCATCGGTGTGGAATCATTGGGATCTATGTTGTGCATGACGGCTAGGTGCTCATCTCGCTCTAGTTGGAGGCGATCGAGATCTTCGCGGAGTATCTGGCGATGACGATCTCCCCGATCTCCAGGTTCGATCGGCAGCGGTGCATTAAATGTATTAGAGTCTAAGGCGAAAAAGTCAATCCCCCCATAGCGAAACCGATAATATCGGTTGGGGATGCGGGTAAACTTTCCAGGTTGATAACTTAACCCTTTGCCTGTAGATGTCTGGGCTGTATAGTGCCGCTCTAAATGCTGTTGAAGTTCTGATTCGGGAATATCCTGGAGATAATCCAAGAAGGCTCTGGAATAGGCATCTCCTTGGTAAGAACCATGCCAACCAACATCAAGATCGATGAAATAACGAAAAGCTTGTCGCACTGGGCGCAATAACTGAGACAGCACACCATAAGCGATCGGGAGATCGTAGTAGTCGTGATTGCCGAGTACTGGTAAAAATGGTCGATTAAAAACCATCGAGTCATAGCCAATTTGCGGCGACCGTAGGCGGCGACTATCCCCTAAATGGTCGCCGCCTACTAATAATTCTCGGTACGGTCGCATAAAATTGGCTGGATACTGTTCGCTCGATCCGACCAAATATACTACATCCCCAGTATGGAGGATAAATTGCGCTGACGGTGACGATTCGCCGTTAGGCATACAGAGTCGCATCATTTGTTCGGCGACGTGACGCTGCGGACTATCGCCCCGACGATCGCTACTACCGCTGTCTCCCAGCACACAAAATGTGAACCCCCGATCTGGCTCGATCTCATCATTTAATACCAGTTGCGTTCGATCGATCCCCAACTGCTGAAACAGTGGATGATTCCACCGCATTCTTTCTTGCATTTTGGCAATCTTGCGTTCGATAGTCGGATCGGAAACTAACTTCAT
>JAJAZF010000256.1 GCA_026785875.1 Chamaesiphon sp.
TAATTTATACCTTATTTTTGGGGAAAATGCCATCCTTACTCGCATCGCACTGCGCTGGATTTTCATCTGTCGATCGCATCGAAAAATGACAGTGCTTTACTCTATTTAATTTAGGTTGGAATGCGGGCACAAACAATCTAAAAATGTAGTTTTTACTGCTCTATAATCGCATTTTTTTGCATGGATCGCGATTAGAGAGCAGTTACCCTCGGCATAATGTATCATTTGCTACGCTAGATCGCGTATTTTCTAGACATTCGTATCAAATATTGTTTTCTTTCACTGTTGACTATTCGCTGACGACATCATATACTCGATAAAAGTTATAGTATGCTTAATTACAAATATTTTTATAATACAAGATCGGAAAGTAAATATATATCAATCGTCTGCTCATAACTATTGACGCTAATTAATTGAAGTATCTGTTTAAGCGGCGATTAGGAAACTCTATTATTTAATTTAATAGATTTATAAAATTAGTGACGGTTTTTACTATGGCTTTAGATAGTCGTTGCTAATATATTAGTAAATAAATTGAAAGATCGATAAATTTTTGACATGGAAAGCCCTCTAGGCATAGTTTTCACAAATTAAATCATTAAAAATAGATTGGATAAAATAATATCTGGATTGCTACTTGCTTCTGAGATGTTAGGTTCTCAATTGCCTAAAAATTTGTTTGAATTATTAAAAAGTTTACTCTTGACATTTGCGCCAATCGATGTCAAAGTCTAGAAAGATTTAATTGTTATTAAGTTAATGATATTTATTAACTTAAAAGTAATCGATATAATTCGATAACAATCATAGATCTCGCTCGTCTTTGCTGGAGCCTATAGTTTTATATGTTGGCGGCAAAATGCTGAGTATATTTAAGTAAGATAGTCAACCACTTTTCATAATTTAGGAATAGTTATCGCATGTCAACTCTTCAAACCGAAAGCACTTTAAATTCAATTAGGACTGCGGACTTATCCCAAGCGATTGTAAAAGCTAATGTAGCTTTACAAAACAATGTTAAGCCATTCTCTGGAGACTTCTTTCGTCAATGTTTTGCTGTGGCTGAAGCTGAAGAGCGGATCGAGCAGTATTTCAACCGTGCAATCGGGAATCCGACTGGGTTCTATATGTTTTTCCAGCGTTACACTCATTTCAACGCTTACACTTCCGCTGTAATCTCTCGATTGGCTAGCTCCATTGCGATGTCGCGCTATCTGTTCAACGATCCTACTGTTGCGGTAGTTGAAGAAGCAGATCGGGGCTTTAATCTTGCGGCAAAGATTATGATTGCAGCCTCTGATGAAGGTACGAATGATGGTGCGCCTCATCGGACTCTGGCTCAACTCTTATTGAGAACACTCGGCGACTATGCCGAACTTTCGGTCGCCGAGCGGAATCAATTTGCCAATGTACCTGCATGGTTGACTGAGATCTGCAACGGCATCATGGAAGGTTATGCTGGCGTTCCTGGTGATGCGGCATCTTTGATCCGGAGTATGGGATTCCATGCTGCTTCTGAATTATTTGGCGATATTGAGTATGGATTGCTCGATAAAGTGGTACGTCATGACAACAAAAATGTTGGTTTTGATGCCTTTTTACGCAAAACTCCTGTAGCTGAACTTTGTGGACACCGTTACCATCCTTGGGGCTATGTGCTAGTTCATGCCAGCCATCAAGGTGCGGCTGGTGTCGAAGCTTGTCACTTTGAGTGTGTTGTTGATGCCTTGAATATGGTTGCAGATTATCGTCCTGAATCAAAAGAACAAATCATCGAGTGGGCATTGGAAGGCTTCGAGCAATTCATGAGCTTGGAACAGGATATGTTCGCGCGAGTTAATGAAGAAACTCAAATCTTTGTCAAGCAATTAGTTAGAGAGCCTGCTTTAGTTTAAATACTGTGGCGATCGATTTAAGCTTAAATAACTAGTAATATCCCCGACTTCTGGAAGAAGTTGGGGATATTGTGCGATCGAATATTAACAAAATCAGGAGTCTAAATCCCTCGCCTTGACAGCGATTCGCTCTGTTGATTCGCTGTCTTGTCTTGATTCGCTGTCTTGTCTTGATTCGCTGTCAAGGCGAGGTGCTCTACTTGGGGTCTCCCCAAGTAGAGCACCTTTCCGCTAAACCCTGTCTGCGATCCGCTGCGCGTTGGCAGAGCCTGCGCTTTGCGCTTACGGGGAACCCTACTGCAAGAGCGAATCGCTGTCTCGCTGTCTTGAAAAGGTGCTTCACTTGGGGAAACCCCAAGAACGCACTTTTCGCTAAACCCTCTCTGCGATCCGCTGCGCGAACGGGGAACCTTACTACAAGAGCGAATCGCTGTCAACTGTTTAAATCAGCAAAGGAATATCGATTTTGAATTGGCACACAATTTTAGGCATGGTAGCAGGTAGCGTGTTGCTATTGGGCAATATTCCCTATATCCGTTCAATTCGGCGCGGAGATACCCGCCCAAATCGAGTTACCTGGGGAATTTGGACGACAATCGGGTTTCTCTTATTGGGAAGCTCATATTCGCTCGGAGCGACAAATACACTGTGGCTAATGATTGCACAAGTAATTAGCCAATTGGTGATTACTTTTTATGCCTTTAAGTACAGTCGCGGTAAATGGCAGCGTTTAGATCGAATATGTATTGCTGGCGCGGGATTGAGTCTATTGTTGTGGTGGCGTTCTGGATCGCCATTAGTCGCACTAGTGATGAATATTGCGATGGATATGCTTGGTGCTGTACCCACTATCACCAAGATTTATGACGATCCAAATTCAGAAGATCTCACGTTCTGGGTAATGTCTTTTACGTCGGCTGTGTTAAATTTATTGGCGATCGAAAATTTCGATCGAGCGTTAATAATTTTCCCACTATATTTATTTCTGCTGAATACGCTCATTTTGATACTGCTGACTCGTCCCAAATGGTCCCGAATTAAGAAATAGAGGATGGAACAAAGACTAGCAAGATGTATTGCTGGTCTTTTTTTGTGTCGCGACAACTGCTCGATATCACCCAGCACTGAAATTTTCTAGTCCAAGTGCAATATCGAGTGCTGTAATGGGTAGTCTAGAAATAAGGACAGGTTAATACAAGAAATATGAATCGACTTATTGCTACAGCAGAGCAGTTTTCCTTTCCAGCTAGGGAACTACCGCAACAACTGCTCGAATACATCCAGGATGGCAAAGTGGGGTATTGGGAACATCAATTCGAGCGATTGGCGGGTAGAGAACAAATCTTACACTGGAATTTAGGTATTGCCAACGGTCAGATCCTTTACTCAGGTAATCGTTTGTGGTCGCTCCAGAGCTTGATGAGAGTTATCTATAGATATGGCATTCACACCCGCAACGATCTGGTGCGACAAAAATTAGAGCAGCTTAAAGCCCAGGCTGAGGAGCAATCACTCCATCCAGCGGAGTTATTAGCCCAGATGAAGAAAATTGGGATTATTAACGATTCCCAACTGCTCAAAGCGTTGAAACTGAAAGTTTTAAACGATCTAGATATCTACCTAATGATGGGTAGCGGTAATGCCAAATTTATCATAGATCGAGATTTAGAAGTTCAGTTGCCAGTAGCGGGATTTAGTCCGATGATTTTATTGGATGAAGCAAAACAACGGCAGTTGCTCTGGGAAAAACTCCAGCCCCAAGTGCCCTCGATGAACTTAATCCCCGTTCTCAATCGGCAAGCACTGGCAAAAGCGCATCTTCCAGCCGGACAGCAACAGCGGATTGAAAACTTAGTTCAATCTCAGCTAACTCTTAACTCAATTGCCGAAGAGATGGCCAAAGATACCCTAGAAATCGCCGAGATGTTTGCCAAATTGGCTAGGGTTGGTTTAATTAGTTTCCAACCACCGAAAAAAGATACACCCGCACCGATTATGGTCATCGATGACTCGCCGCTAATCCTGTCACAGTTTCAGCATTGGGTCGGGGGACTGGGTTATCCAGTTGTCGTCTGTCAACAGTCCCAAGCCGCGTTAGCTTCAATTGTGGAACTTGAGCCAGCAGCAATTTTTATCGATATTAACATGCCAGGAATTTCTGGATTTGAGTTAGTTAAACAAATCAGAACACAACCCCAATTGGCAACAATTCCGCTAGTGATCTTGACTGGGGAGCAAAAGCTCTCCAATCGCTGGCGAGCGCAGTGGAGTGGGTGCGACTTCCTGACTAAACCTCTAGCATCAGCAGATGTAGAGGGTTTTCAAGTTCGACTTGAGGAACTACTAGTCAAGCTGGTAGGAACGCCCATTTCTGCATCTCCTAATAACTACTTACACAACTAAAACAAAACAATTATGCAGTTTTTAATTATCGATGACAGCTCTGTAGATGCACACGCTTTGACCTCGATCTTGCAGACATTAGGACACGAAGTAGATCGTTGCGATGGTGCCAAAGATGCGATGAAGACGATCGAATCTGGCAAATATGATGTGGTGTTTCTAGATGTGGTGATGCCAGAACAAGATGGCTATAAGTTTTTGCGCGCATTGCGGCTGAATCCAAACACAGCCGATCGATATGTAGTCTTCTGTTCTAGCAAAAAAACACCATTAGAAATGAATTACGGTATCCAACGTGCTGGTGCTAATGACTATCTATCCAAGCCTGTCAGTCGGGAAAGTGTTGAGGAAGTTTTGGCAAAAGTTCCGGTAACAGCTCCTGCGGGGTAGGTTGGAGTTGTTGCGTAGTCTTTCACTCTACACCCGCCATTAGAGTTGTTGCGTAGTCTTTTACCCCACCCCAGCCCTCCCCTTTATCAGGGGAGAAAGCAAAACAAGAGCCTCCCTTGATAAGGGGGGTTTGGGGGGGTAAATCAACCTCAACCTAAGTTAATTAGTCTTGATTTGTCGATCGGTGTTAGCCGTCCCATCTCCCATCTCCCTCTGCTCATGATTGCCACTCAGACCCCGCCCACTGCTATACAAACAGTCTTAGCCGATCGATTTATCTTGACTGAGGTCGAGCGATTTACGCTCGTATTTCCCGCTGTTTGGGTAGCCCAGATCGTGAGAATCGATCGATTCCAGATCCTCGATTTACCATTTTACGCTCCGCTGTTAACAGGAATTGTTCACCATAATGGTCAAATTATTCCCCTGATCGTAGCTGCACGCTTATTGAAGGTCAAAAATGCCATCAAAGAACGCTTGGTAGTAGTCAAACTGAATGACTCAGCCGGATCGATCGCTAATATCGGAGTAGTAGTCGATCGAGCGATCGGTAGTAGTACTCGTCTAGATTTACCCCCAGACTTATTTGCAGCCACAAGCACCGGATCGCAGACGATCGTGATGCGTCCAGACCTAATTCCCTCAGACTTGTGGCAACCACAGAGGTAGGCTTAACTACTTACCCTTTATCACTATCCCCGATCCTCTACCCCCTATTCCTTTATCATGAGCATTAACCAGTCAGCAATCCCAGCGCACAAAGAACAAAATAATCGATCGAGGAATCCATTACAACAAGTTAAAGACTTGGTGCGGACAAATCTAGTCAGTA
>JAJAZF010000257.1 GCA_026785875.1 Chamaesiphon sp.
ACTTCATCACCCCGCTGAAGATTGCTCAATCCCCAACTATAGGCAACTAAATTAATCGCTTCGGTAGCATTGCGGGTGTAGATAATTTCTTGCTCTGAAGCTGCATTAACAAATTTAGCAATCTTTGCTCGCGCACCTTCATAAGCATCTGTAGCTTCAGAGCTGAGGGTATGTACGCCGCGATGAACGTTGGAATTATAGTGGCTATAGTAATGCTCTAGTGCCTGAATGACGGCATTAGGTTTGTGGGAAGTTGCCGCATTATCGAGGTAAACTAGGGGCTTGCCATGAACTTCACGATGAAGAATCGGAAAGTCCGATCGAACTGTATCAGCAAGGGTTAAAGGTTTGGTTTGAACGTAAGTCATGTTGTCAGCATTTCCTGTAAGATTTTGGATCAGTCGTTGGATGGGGCTTCCTTTAGTCATTGCTTACCAATGTTTAGTTAGCTCTGAATGCTTTTACGGCTACTGCTAGTTTTTCGCGTACTGAAGCGACGGGGATGCGATCGATAATTTCCACAGCAAAAGCATTGATTAGTAATATCTTAGCTGTTTCGACATCTAAACCTCGACTCTGAAGGTAGAAGATTTCATCGTCTTCTAATTGGCTGACTGTCGCGCCGTGGGAGCATTTGACATTATCAGCAGTAATTTCTAGCTGGGGTTTGGTATCGATGCGGGCGGTGGATGAGAGCAGTAGATTCCGATTTAGTTGCCCAGCATTGGTTTGTTGCGCCGCTTGGGGTACGAATACTTTACCGTTAAAAATTACGTGGGCGCGATCGTCTACGATACACTTGTGCAGTTGATTGGTGATGCCGTGGGGTTTGGTTAAGGCGATAACACTGTGGGTATCTGATTCTTGTTCGCCATTTACCATCGCTAACCCATTGAGATAGGTTTCTGTCTGTGCGCCAATTTGAAAGATTTCCCAGTTGTGGCGGGAGAGTTTGGCTCCCAGATCGATCGAGTTTCCTGTATAGGAACTATGCTCAGATTGGGAAACTGCTGTTTTACCGATATGAATGGTGGTAATGTCTTGATTTTGGATGCGGGTGTGGTTGAGTTTGGCAGTGTCGCCGAGCCAGATTTCGGTAACTGCGTTGTTGAAATACGCTCGATCTGAGCTGGATAGATCCAAGTATTCTTCGATCGCAGTAGCACTACTCCCTGCTTCGAGAATCATCAGGCTGCGAGGGGAAATTGCTAGTGCAGTTTCATCTATTATAGCAACAAATAAGAGCTGAATCGGGGTCTCGATCGACACATCCTTAGATAGCCAGACTACTGCTGCTTCATCGATCCTAGCGGTATTGATCGCGGTAAATACTTCTTCGCCCCCAGGTTGTTTGCCTAGATAATCTGCGACGGCTAATCCGGCGGTAGTGGCTGCGGCTAAGTTCCCGATAAATACGCCTGTGGGTAAGTCAGCGATGCTGGAGAGTTGGGGGGCATAGATCCCATTGATGAAGACTAAGCGGGTATTGAGGGCTTCTGGTAGGGTGAAGCTGCCAATATTTGCTGCTAGTAGTTGTGGGGGTGGTGGTGTGAAGGTTTGGGTCAGGAGTGGGGCTAAGTCTGTGAATCGCCATTCTTCGTCTTTGCGGGTGGGAATGGTTTCTTCTTGAAGGTATCCGGCGGCTTGGGTGCGGAGTTCTTGGAGTTGGGGGTTTAGGGGTGGGGTGGTGAGGAGTTGGGAGAGGGTTAGTGTCATATGGTTGGCGCGGAGGGGGGATGAGAAGGCACAGAGGTTGTTTGTGGTGTTTTTTAAACACAGAGGTTCACGGAGGTTCCACTGAGGTTCACTGAGGGAGTTTTTGGTAATAGTTTAGGTTGCTACGGGCTGGGGTTCTGTTAACCAGTCGTACCCTTTGGCTTCTAGTTCTAGGGCGAGTTCTTTACCACCGCTGGTGATGATTTGTCCGTTGGACATGACATGAACATAGTCGGGGATGATGTAGTCGAGGAGGCGTTGGTAGTGGGTGATAACTAACATGGCGTTATCTTGGTTGGATAATTGGTTTACGCCGTTGGCGACGATTTTTAGTGCGTCGATGTCTAAGCCGGAATCCGTTTCGTCGAGGATGGCTAGGCTAGGTTGAAGGATTGCCATTTGGAGGATTTCGTTACGTTTTTTCTCGCCGCCGGAGAAGCCTTCGTTAACGCTGCGGCTGAGGAAGGCGGGGTTCATTTTGACGATATCTAGTTTGGCTTGGATTAGTTCGTCGAAATCGAATGCGTCTAACTCTTCTAAGCCGATGTGTTGTTGGCGGGAGTTGTAAGCGACGCGGAGGAAGTCGAGGTTACTAACTCCAGGAATTTCAAGCGGATATTGAAAGGCGAGAAATACGCCAGAACGGGCGCGATCTTGTGGTTCTAAGTCAAATAAGTTTTCACCTTGATAAGTGACTTTCCCACCTGTGACTGTATAAGCTGGATGTCCGGCTAATACTTTAGATAATGTACTTTTACCAGAACCATTCGGCCCCATGATTGCATGAATTTCGCCAGCTTTGATTTCGAGACTCACACCATTTAATATTTGTGTACCATCGACATCTGCGGTCAGGTTCTCGATCGAGAGGATAACTGGACTATTAGGATTAATCATATTTG
>JAJAZF010000258.1 GCA_026785875.1 Chamaesiphon sp.
CACACGGCAGTTACTCCCACTCGTCAGGATATTCTCAACCTCGGCGCGATCGTGTTGTTGCGGACGTTGTTAAACTATTTCCTCGAACGTGAGATCCAACAAGGCGAACGCAATCGCCATCTCGATCGACAGCCAGCTAAAGATTACGACGAACCTCCGGCATGAGTGACTAAATCTCAAGTTAGGTCTAACGGTAAACTTTTCATACCATCATCCAAATGAGTCGTTACTACTACTATTCCGTTATCTGTTTTGCGGAGTTTCCCCGTCAGGGTTCCCCGGACATGGGAGAGACCCAAGCAGCCGATTTCTCCGATGTATTGTCTTCCGACTCCATCTGTAAAATTGCCACTTTTTCTATGCCCTGAATCATCGACGATTAGTGTACTCAGCGTGATTACCCTACAACGAATCGCCCCCAAACTTTGTAGTCCCCCTGATAGGTTCCTAAACGAGTTTCTTGGGAAACGTGTTTTTGCGCCTGCCTCACCTGCCTCACCTGCTTACAAACCAATTGGAGTAAAGGTTTCAGATAGTGTCAAGATCGACCAGATAATCACCAAAACGCTTGATATGACGAGTTAAATAAGGACTCAGAGCAGCTAAATCTTCTGGCGACCAGACAACCCCTTCCCGTTTAAGCCGAAGTAACACATTAGTGAGATCGACCACGTTACGGAAAATTACAGCATTATCAATAAGATTGATAAGTCAAAATTCTCTCGATCTGAATCTTGTTGAAGAAGTATTTACTTGATAAATAGAAGGTTTACCAGTCACTTTTATCAATATTTACATATCCATAATTTATCTATTCATTCTGATAGATAGATATATACCTCTTGAGAGATAAATATTTATTAGTGCGCTCTTTAATATAAAATAATATAAAAAGATTAGACAAGTAAGACATCACAATCTTGGTAATCTAAATAAATATAAATTTAATGCAAACAACCCTTCATGCGATTGCTACTACGAATCCAAGTTTTAAGCAATCTCAGACTAAGCTAGCTCACTTCATGACTCAGGTGGAGAGTTTGTCAACAGCGTTGCAGCGAAGAATTCCAGCGATTTATGTCAATTCGGCGATCGATTGGCGTTATAGTTGCTTGGCTGACTATGGCGGCGAGCCGGAGTCATTCGAGTTTTACCCACCAAACTGGGGATTGCAACCTTTCCCCTCAACCGCCCTTCGCAACACTACTTACTCAACCCATGCCACTGTTTTGGCTGTAGATGCTGCCAGTAAAGCTCTACATCAATCTCATTATGTGGCGCAGGACATCACGCATCTGATTGTAGTAAGCTGTACGGGATTTTCAGCCCCAGGCGTGGACGTGCAAATTATCCAGCAGTTAGAACTCATACCGACTGTTGCCCGCACATCGATCGGGTTCATGGGCTGTCATGCCGCCTTAAATGGCTTGAAAAGTGCCGATAATATCTGCCAGTCCGACCCCAATGCCATAGTCCTAATGGTCTGTGTCGAGCTGTGTACGCTACATTTTCAAATTGAAGACTCGATCGAATCGATCGTCACTAATGCCCTGTTTTCCGATGGTGCCGCTGCTGTGATTTTATCGACAGCACCGACAGTTCAACCTGGGAAAGCCTTAGTTTATCGCGGTGGACACAGCTTAGTGATGCCCAATTCACAGGACTTGATGAGTTGGACGATTGGCGACACTGGCTTTCTGATGGGCTTATCATCACGAGTTCCCGAGACGATCGGTACCAATATTGCTAGTTACATTGATGGAATTTTGGACAGTCACGGTCTCTCACTGGCAGATCTGAGCTTCTGGGCAGTCCATCCCGGCGGCATCCAAATTATTCGCCAAGTTCAAACTGCGCTAAATCTCGCCCAGTCCCAGCTCCAAGAGTCTTATGATGTATTGCGTAATTACGGGAATATGAGTTCGCCGACGGTGCTATTTATCCTCAAACAAATTCTAGAGCGGCTGTCTCAAGACGAGCTACCGACTCAACACCAGTTGGGGGGCGCGATGGCATTTGGGCCAGGTCTGACGCTCGAATGTGCTTTATTTGAGGTGGTGTAATCGATGTCATATTTTAACCCGCCATCCTTTGCAGTCCGCACCGATCGAGACGAGCAGATGGATGATTTTTCGATCGATGACCAGCGGCTCACGGATGCCCTCCAGCAACTGCGGATCGTCAATCAATACCTCAGCGGCTACAGCACCACGATGTCGCTCCTCAAGCCGTACTTACGTTCGCGCACCCATACCCGCATTTTAGATGTCGGCACGGGGATCGCCGACTTTCCAGAGCGGATCGTCCGCTGGGCAGATCGGCATCTACCGGAGCATCAGCTTGAAGTAGTGGCGATCGATGCCAATCCCGTCACTGTTGCCTATGCCCGCCAAACGCTCCAAGAACGGTTGCCGAGCAACTTAGCCGCGCGAATTCGCGTCGAGACAGCCGATGCCCTCGCCTTGCCCTATGCCGATCGTTCGTTTGACATGGCGATCGGAGCCATGTTCTTACATCATTTTGCCCACGAGCGGGCAACTGAAATCGTCCGTTCGATGCAACGGGTATCGCGGGATGGGATCTTAATTAACGATCTGCATCGTCATCCCTTAGCGTACTACGGCATCTATGCACTGACACATATATTACCTGCTGCGCCGATGGTGCGTCATGACGCACCAATTTCGGTGTTACGCGGCTTTCGATCTCCTGAGCTGGAATCGATTGCCCAGGCAGCAAATTTACCGGATTTTTCCATTCAGTGGCGGTTTCCGTTTCGATGGCTATTAACAACAGTGAAGTACTAATGCAATATGACGCGGTAATTATTGGGGCAGGATTAGCAGGCTGTAGTGCTGCAATTCAAATGGCTGCCACAGGAGTACGGGTATTGCTGCTAGAGCAATCGCGCTATCCAGTTCACAAGCTCTGCGGTGAATTTTTATCCGTCGAAGTGACGGCGGCATTCGAGCGATTGGGGATCTTAGAATCGGTGCAAACAGCGGGAGCCAGTTCGATTCGGCGGGCTTATCTGACGACCAAAAATGGCAAATCATTTCACCACCCATTACCTGGCACGGCGTTAGGTTTGAGTCGTTATCGATTGGATGCGATCTTGTTCGAGCGATCGATTCAAATGGGTGCAGAGTGCCGAGATGGTGTGACGGTAAAGTCGGTAACAGGGAATCTCCAAACTGGCTTTGAAGTTGTAACCAGTCAGGGCATTTTTACCAGTCGGACGGTGTTGGGTGCCTACGGCAAAAAGTCTGCGCTCAGTTCCCAGTTGAAGCGATCGCCTTTTGTCGCTTTCAAAGCTCATTATACAGGGGTGCAAGTTTCCGATGCGATCGAACTCCATGCTTTTGATGGCGGCTATTGTGGCTTGTCGGCAATCGAGTCGGGACAGGTAAATCTCTGCTGGATCGGTCACGAGCGGATCTTACAAGGCAATCGATCGCTCCCACCCGGACTCTATACCAATCCAGTACTTGCCGATCGATTGTCTACTATGCAGCGCGTTCCAGGATCGCTGCATGGATTGAGTCAAATTTCCCTAGCAATCAAGCCCAAGTTTCAGCAAGATGTCTGTCAGATTGGCGATACGGCGGGGATGATTATGCCGCTGTGTGGGGATGGCATGGCAATGGCACTACGCTCGACAGAGCTAGCGATTCCACTGGCATTAGCGTTCCTCGACGGTAAGTTGTCGGCTCCTGAATTCAAATATTGCTACGCAGTAGCATGGAATCGTGAATTTTGGCGGAGGTTGCGGGTTGGTAAACTAATGCATGATGCCTTTATTCATCCATCGGTGGCAGATTGGGGCGTAGATTTGTGCGATCGGCTACCTGCGATTGGGGCGTGGATCATTCAGGCTACGCGCGGTCGAGCTACATTAACGCTAGATTGAGTCAGTTAGCTTTTGCCTCGATCGGGTAAGTTCGAGAGCAATTTGAGTACGTAAGCGATCGAAACTTGGCTCAAATTAGCCTAAACTAAGAAATTTCACTGGGATGTAGTGGGGCTATAGTTTATCTCTCTCCACAAATGGGATGACCAATACGAAGCTTTGTCGATGAATATCGATGCGATCGCCGAACGGATTCGCGCCCTGCGTGGTTATCCAATCGGGACGATGAAAGGCTTTTTGGAATATGCGTCTTTAGGCGGGGTAAAGACAAGATCCGCGCAAAAGTTATCACCAGCATAAAGTTTTATAGAACCCATTTGAGATCTTTTATCGTTGGCGTAGCCTACCGGATGTAATCGAACAGATATTGGTGGGGGAGGGCGGGTTTGTTCAAAGTTGATGGTTGTAGGCGTAAATTTCTAGCATAAACCCGCCCCTACGGTCGATCTATAAAATGTATTTGATAAATTCACGGATCTGTAGATGGCTTTGTTTATGCTAGAAATTTCCGCCTAGCACTAGTAAATCCAAACAAACCCGCCCATCCTCACCAATATCTGTCGCACGATTCCTCCTGAAAAGATCTCAAATGGGTTCTATAAGCGATCGATCCGAGTCAGACCTCATGCTGGAATTACTTGATTTTAGCTGGAAGTATTAATTGAAATGTCAAGTCGTTGTTGGGGAACTCTTGCGGCTGGACAATCGCGGGATTAACACCCGATCGGCGAGGAGTTTGATGCGATCGTTCACCAGAAACCACACCAGCGCATAGCCCCAAACGAACAGTGCCCAACCCCAGCCGAGGGGTGTCATAAATACACCATAAACTGCGATTACCGTCGCCAACGCTTGTGTCCCGAATACTGCCATTAGTAAAATTCGGGCGGGACGAATCGACCAGAATGGCCCTTGTGTCCGTGTTAGGAAGATCGTCAGATGTCCGGCTACAGATAGCTTCAAATACATCAGGGTTTGGATGTGAGCGCGATCGAGAAGAAAGACGCGCTCACCCAGATAAAACAAGCCGAATGCCGCAACGACTCCGATGATTCCTAGCACGGTGGAGATCCCTAACACTAGGCGCATATTCCAAGCTTCCGGCTGATTGTGGTATTGCACATTGTCATAGGCGATCGACAAGATCGCACCATCGTTAAGCAATGCCAGCATCACAATCATTACTGCGGTGACTGGGTAGAAGTTAAACACCAAAATCGCCAGCGTCATTAGCAACAATACGCGCAGCGTCTCGGCAATCCGATAGATCGCGTAACTGTTCATCCGCTGGAAAATACGGCGACTCTCCTGAATTGCCGCAATAATCACGGACAGTCCCGGCGTTGTCAGCACGATCGAAGCCGCTGCCCGTGCCGCGTCTGTTGCACCCGAAACAGCAATGCCGCAGTCAGCCTTCTTCAATGCAGGGGCATCATTGACTCCATCCCCCGTCATGCCGACGATGTGATGATGTTTTTGGAGTACATCGACAATGTGGAACTTATGTTCGGGGAACACTTGGGCGAAACCATCTGCTTGTTCGATCGATTGCGTGACTGCCGCAGTTGCTTGCTGATTTGGATCGCCTAGCCCACTCGCATCGAGAATGTTGGTGCCAAGTCCCAACTTCTTAGCGGTTTCTTGAGCGATCGCAATGGCATCGCCTGTCACCATTTTAATCTTGATCCCCATCTTGACTGCGCTGGCGATCGTGGATGCAGCATCATCCCAAGGCGGATCGAATAGGGGTAATACACCCATAAATTGCCATTGGTCATCTTTTTCCGATCTCGCCACACCCAATGAGCGAAAGCCGCGTTTGGCAAAGTCGTTGACCGCCTTATCAACATCAGGCTTCACTTGGTCAGCATTCTTGGACAGGGCTATAATCACCTGTGGCGCGCCTTTGGTCACTTTGAACGTTTTGCCATCCTTACCTTTTACGGTCGCCTCAGTGCGTTTGTGGACTGGATCGAAGGGGGTAAAGTGAACTGTCTTGTAAGTTTTTAACGCATCCTTATCTTTGAGTCCGTCGAGAACGGCAAGATCGATCGTGTCATCATTGTCTGCACTTGATGCCAGTGCGCCATTCAAAATCACTCGATCGGCGGGAATATTGTTGACACTGAATGGATCGCCCAAGGTCAGCTTATTCTGGGTCAGAGTGCCAGTTTTGTCCGCGCACAATATATCCACACCCGCCAATTCCTCGATCGCGACTAGCCGACTGACGATCGCTTTTTTCTGAGAAAGTTTCTGTGCGCCGACTGCCATCGTCACAGATAACACCGTTGGCATTGCGACAGGAATCGAGGCGACCGTCAGCACCA
>JAJAZF010000259.1 GCA_026785875.1 Chamaesiphon sp.
ACTTTGCCACTCAATCCCCGTAATGGCACATTGCGCTTTCAATATAGCAACTCCAATAGTAGGGTGATCGAATCACCATTCGACAGGTTGGATATTAATAGTAACGGACAAGATTTTGGGTTGACTTATCGCCAACCGATCGTGCAAACTCCATCCCAAGAATTTGCCCTGGGAGCGACGCTAGCTCGGCGAGAGACAAATACTGGCTATCTCTTTTCGGTCATCGGCGAACGAATTGCCTATCCCACTCCTGGGGCGGATGCCAACGGATTGACGAGAGTCGCAGCCGCCCGTTTTTTCCAAGACTATACGGTCAAAGATACTCAGCAAGTCTTCGCACTCCGATCGCAATTTAGTCTAGGGCTAAATGCTCTCGGTGCGAGTATCAATCCTAGTTCGCCAGACAGTCAATTTTTGAGTTGGCGGGGACAAGCTCAATATGTGCGTTCTCTGGCTCCTAATAGTATATTCCTGTTCAAGGTAGAGACTCAACTTGCCGATCGACCCTTACTCGCGCTCGAACAAATTGGTTTAGGCGGTCAAGATACCATCCGTGGCTACCGTCAGGATTTATTACTCGCAGATAACGGGGTGATTGCTAGTGCGGAGGTGAGGTTGCCAATTTTTACTGCACCCGATAGTAGGCAAGTATTGCAAGTCGTACCGTTTATCGATTTTGGCTTGGGATGGAATCAACCTAATAATCCCAGTCCTAATCCCAACCCTAGCACGATCGCTTCTGGTGGATTAGGATTGCGCTATCAAGGCGGTGACAATTTTTCTGCCAGACTTGACTATGGTATTCCGTTTACGGCGATCGATACTATCAAACGGACTGGACAGGAGAAGGGGTTTTATTTCTCGCTTAATTATAATCAATCGTTTTAATTGATTAACTATTTAATTATGATTTACTCAAAAATATATCACTCGACCCTATTAATAAGTCTGTTAACAATCTTGCCAGCAGTGGCGAGTAATCCGCCCAATCTGCCAATATCAACTGCTGTAAATACCACAATCGATAGTAATAATCCGCTGCTCAAAACTGCTCAGACGCTAAATCAGCGGGGTGCCGAATTTTTAGCCGCAGGTAAGCCCGACAAAGCTCTCGCTAATTGGCAAGAAGCGCATCAACTTTATACCAAAGTTAAAGATCCTCAAGGGATGATTGGTACTAAAATCAATCAGGCTCAGGCTTTGCAATCGTTGGGATTTTATCGTCAAGCATTACTCAATCTGCAAGAAGTTAATGTCAAGCTACAACAACAGCCAGATTCGGATCTAAAAATGCAGGGTTTACTCGGATTGGGTAACTCGCTCCGTGCGCTGCGAATATTAGAGCAAAAAACGACAAATGCCAGTCAAGGAGTCGGTTTAGGTGCGAAGGAAACGCTGACTCAATCGCTTAAAATTGCTACAGCACTTCAAGATCGAGCGGCGATCGATCGCATCAATTTAAGCTTGGGTAATACGCTCAATCTGATCGGTGGTGCGGAACAAGAACAAGCCGCGATCGATACTTATCAAAAGATCGCCCCTGATGCGCTGCCACTAATTAGAGTCCAAGCTCAAATTAATTTATATCGATTAACATCTGCTCAGAAAACTGCACCTAATACTTTAACATTTTTAACAGATACTCGAAAAATTTTAGATCCGATCGCGCCCAGTCGCAGTAAGATTTATGCTTATATTAACTTAGCCGAAACTATTAAAAATAATCAAGAGAATGGTAGGCTCGATCCAGAGATATTGACACCAGTTGCGCGACTATTAGGTACTGCGATCGATCAAGCTCGAACCATTAAAGATCTGCGAGCTGAAGCTCAAGCAGTTGGCTCTCTGGGTAGCTTGTACGCCTTGACTGGGCAAAATGCTGAAGCTAAGAATTTGACTCAGACAGCACTAATGATTGCTGAAAATTTACCTGCTCCAGATCTTGCTTATCGACTCGATTGGCAACTCGGTAAAATCATCATAGCTAGCAATCCTACCGATCGAGATATCGAGACGGCAACTTCAGCTTATCGCCAAGCCATCAATCATCTCAAATCACTGCGTAATGACCTCAATGCGATCGATGCCGATCTGCAATTTTCCTTCCGCGATAGTGTCGAACCAGTCTATCGGGAATATGTCAACCTCTTATTACGAGATGGTAAGAAAATATCCCAAGAAAATTTAGCTACTGCTCGCGATCTGATCGAATCATTACAAGTCGCTGAATTAGAAAACTTTCTCCGTCAAGGTTGTTTGGATACATATACAGTCCAACTAGATAAAATCGATCGATCTGCCGCAGTAATTTATCCGATTATCTTACCCGATCGAGTAGCAACGATCGCTTCTATCCCTGGACAACCACTGCGTTATTACAGTCAAAAGATATCTGCTGCAACAGTTGAAGAAACCGTGGCTGGACTACAACGCAAAATTCAAGACCCTAATTTTAATACCCAGCAGGAACTAGCCTTTAAACAACAATCCAAACAAATCTACGATCTCCTGCTAGCTCCTCTAACTGGAGATCTTGCCGCAGCTAAAACTAAAACCTTAGTTTTCGTGCTAGATGGAGCCTTCCGCAATATTCCGATGTCAATATTGTATGACGGCAATAAATATTTGGTCGAGAAATACAATCTAGCATTGACACCAGGATTGCAATTAGTTCCACCCCAAGACATCACAGATCGAAGATCGCAAGCTCTATTAGGCGGCATCTCGGAAGGTCGTCAAGACTTCTCTGCACTGCCAAATGCCAAAGCTGAAATCGAAGCGATCGGTCGGCTCATACCTCATCAGAAGCTGTTTAACGAACAATTCAAAAGTGGGGCAGTTTCCAGCAATCTAGTCGCTAGTAATGCCCCAATTGTCCATTTTGCCACGCACGGACAGTTTAGTTCTAA
This sequence comes from Chamaesiphon sp., assembly GCA_026785875.1. Classification (GTDB taxonomy): domain Bacteria; phylum Cyanobacteriota; class Cyanobacteriia; order Cyanobacteriales; family Chamaesiphonaceae; genus Chamaesiphon. The sequence continues at coordinate 2,910 of JAJAZF010000259.1, forward strand.
AGCTGAAGACACTTATATTTTGACTTGGGACAATCGACTCAATCTCGACCAATTTAGCAACCTCCTCAAAGACCGTGGGAGCCGCTCCGGTAATGCGATCGAGTTATTAGTCTTGAGTGCTTGCCAAACTGCCGCAGGCGACAACCGCGCCACCCTGGGATTAGCAGGTGTAGCCATTAGAGCCAGAGCCAAAAGTACGATCGCTTCTTTATGGTCGGTTGATGATAAAGCGACTCAAGATCTGATGGTTAATCTTTACCAAAATCTAGCTAATAAACAGTTGGGTAAAGGCGAATCCCTCCGACAAGCTCAACAAACCCTCCTTCGTAATCCTCAATATCGCTCTCCCTACTTCTGGGCACCATTTGTATTAGTTGGTAATTGGCAATAAATATCATCGCTCATCTCCCTAGTCACTCTCTCTCCGTCCCCTCCTCCCGATTGTAATTACCGTGCTAAAAACCAAATTTTTGCGATCGTTCCTAACTCTCATCGAGCTAGTTTCTATTATCCCAGCTAGCCAAGCTCAAACTTATCAACCCACCAATCGTCCTCCGGTAGCTGACAACACGCTCGGAACCCAAGTATCGGGAAATGGCAATAACTTCGCGATTACGGGTGGTGTGAGCAAGGGACAGACTTTATTTCATAGTTTTACTGATTTTTCCGTACCGACGAATGGACAGGCTAATTTTCGCAATCCAGTCGGTAATCGGGACATAATTACCCGCGTGACTGGAAATGTATTCTCAGATATTAATGGGCTAGTCAATACTAATGGCGCGAATTTCTTTCTGATCAATCCCAATGGGATCGTGTTTGGCACCAATGCTCAGTTAAATGTGGGTAAGGCATTTATGGGGAGTACCGCCAATAGTATCGATTTAGTCGATGCTGGTGGCAAGACCTTTCGCTTTGATGTAAATGGTGCGGGGGATTCGGCATTATTAACTGTCAATTCTAATGTGTTATTTAATCCTAGTAAGTTAATTATGGGTGTGGGTAGCCCAAGCAGTAGGGGGATTGAAAACTATGGTACTTTGCAGACTAATAATGATAGTCAATACATCGGTTTAATCGGTGGTAACGTCAATCTCACTGGTGGAAAAATCATCGCCCCAGGCGGCAGGGTAGATTTGGGTGGATTGAATAGTGCGGGTACGGTGACACCGACAGAGCAAGGGTTAATAGTTGGTGGCAATAATCCGATCTGGAGCGATGTATCTCTGACTGATGGGGCAATTGTGAGTGTACGTGCCGAGCGAGTCCTAGATAATGTCAATACATTGTTTAGCAGCGTAAGTCCAGGTAGCAATATCAATATCAGCGCAAATAATCTCA
>JAJAZF010000260.1 GCA_026785875.1 Chamaesiphon sp.
CTGATTGGGATTGCCTCCTTTACCGATATCGGGATGAGTGGCGCAGTCTTGCAGATGGTATCGCATGGCTTGATTGGGGCGAGTTTATTCTTCCTAGTTGGGGCTACTTACGATCGCACTCACACGTTAATGTTAGACGAGATGGGTGGTGTCGGACAAAAGATGAAGAAGATCTTTGCGATGTTTGTCGCTTGTTCCATGGCTTCGCTGGCATTACCTGGAATGAGCGGCTTCGTTGCCGAACTGATGGTATTTGTCGGCTTTGTCACCAGTGATGCCTACAATCCTCAGTTTAAAGTCATCATGGTGCTAATTGCCGCGATCGGCGTAGTCTTGACACCGATTTATCTGCTCTCAATGCTGCGGGAAATCTTCTACGGTGTGGAAAATAAAGAGTTAGTCGAACATGAAGAGTTAGTCGATGCCGAACCTAGAGAGGTATTTATCATCGCCTGTTTATTAGTACCGATTATCGGCGTGGGTTTCTATCCCAAACTCCTCACTCAGATTTACGATCCGACAACTACCACTCTGACAGCACGTCTGCGGGATTCGGTTCCGACCATCGCACACAAACAGTCTAATCCAGTTGCGATCGGTGAGTCTCTACGCGCACCCAAAATCCTCGAATAATTTCAGCGGAAACTAGCCTTACCCATACTTCGGCTCCGCTCAGTACAAGCAAGGGGCATCCCTACAGGTTATTTGTGTAGGGATGCCGATCGATTTCGATCGAGTTTAGATGTTTGTGTCGATCGAAAGAGCGGATTTTGGTGTTACGATCGGATAGTTATATATTCGATCGACGGGATGTAGCGCAGCTTGGTAGCGCACTGCTTTCGGGAAGCAGGGGTCGGAGGTTCAAATCCTCTCATCCCGATTTGGCTGAAATTTAGACACAGAAGGGTTCCTATAAGGCATTTATCGCCATCAGGGAGCTTTTTTGTTGTCAATAAAGTTTTGATGAAGTGTTCAGAAGTGGTCTGGTTGGTTTGAAAATTACCACCATATTTACCACCATCAATGAAAGTAACAATCGAAGAACATCGTGGTTTGCTACGTCTGCGATTCAATGACGGGAAGCGTCGCTGTTTACCCTTGGGAGTAGCAGAATCGACCCAAGGCAGATCTTTAGCAGCCGAGAAGAAAATCAGATAGAACGAGACTGGCAGTTCGGTTATTATGACCCGACATTATTAAAATACAAGCCCCGCACATTGGGTAAGTCTGCCACAGAGATCTCAGTACCGGAATTATTCGATCGCTTCACCCAGCACCAAGCCAAGATGAAGGGTCTATCGCAGTCATCGATCGATACCCGATATATAGCATTGCGAAAGATGCTGGAGAAAGTTCTAAATGTCCCAGCTAACACGATTGGTAAACGTGAAGCCGAACGGTTCGCTGATATCTGTACAAATAGTCTCCAATCTTCCACAGCTAAAGCGAGGATATGGCTACTAGTTAGCTGTTGGGACTGGGCTAAGGGTAAATACCATGTCGCAGAAGAGAACCCCTTCAAAGGTCTAGCCGTTCGGTTTCGATCGCAGCAGAAGAAACCATCGCAACCATTTTCAGCTTCAGAAGTACAGGCTATTCTCGAAGGCTTTCGATCGAGTGTCTATTATTCCCCCTATGCCGATTTCGTGACCTTCCTCTTTGGGGTTGGGTGTCGAATTGGGGAAGCGGTAGGACTACGGTGGGAGAATGTAGCTACTGATTTTACCAGCGTCTATATCTGCGAGTCCATCACTAGGGGCGTTGTGGCTAGCACCAAAACCAAGCGATCGAGGACGGTCAACTTATCCCCGTCGATCGCGGCAATGTTGAGGCGACGCAAGGAAAACCAACAGCCCGAACCTTCTGATTTAGTATTTACGACCCCGACCGGATTATCTATTAACGATCGTAACTTCCGCCGCCGCGCCTGGACTCAAGTTTTAAAGGCTGTTGGGGTACCCTATCGAAAACCGTACACTAGTCGCAGCACAGCAATTAGCCACGCCCTAGCCGCTGGGGTGGACTATATCAGCGTGGCTAAAGCAGCGGGGCACTCACCCCAAGTACTCCATGAAAACTATGCGAATGTCATCGAACGTCGCTCTGTTTTTGTGGATTTTAATTAGTTACAACATATTTATTTTTGAGGATTAAATCGTGCAAATAATAGTACAAGGACTGACGTTTGAACAGGCTTGCATTTTTGGTGAATATCTCCCATCTGAGAGTTCGGTTGAAACGGGTTTGTCCTACATTAATGATAGAAGAAACAAGCGAAAATCATCAGTATTCTTTAATGAAATAACAAAAAAGCTAGACAAGTCATTTAATCCCGACGGGGAACATACCGATCTAGATACAAGGTGGCGTGTGAGCCTAAAAGATAATCCAACATTGGTCGATCTGGACAGAGCAAATCTTTGGATACTCAAAGACATGTGCAAACTATTGGATTATGACTTTCCACTGCTAATGCAAAGTGAGTTTATCTTTGATTGGCATCTTGCGTTATTTGGTAACTATACGGAGGGTTCAAAGGCTACTAGAGAGAGGATGAGCAAACTTCTCGATCTCATGGGCTTCAGTAGAGAACTTGAACTATATCAACAAGTCAAAGACAGCGATCTGATATTTTCTTTTAAGGATAAAGAGGGTTTCGTTAATGCTGAATCTCATCGAGCAAAGTACTCTCAGTTACTTGAAAATTATAAGCGCGTTGCCGATCGAGATCTCGAATACCCTTGGATGAAAGAATTTCCAGAATGCGAACGAGCATACCAGGATATTATCAAGTTTAATCAAGCTGTCAGTGAAATTAACAAGTTCCCCATTTTAGATCTCCGAACTTTAGCAATGGCTTGTTTGTTAAAGTTTCAAGTATCCATCAATAGAAAAACAGCCAGAATCCTGGAACTATCGCCAAATGAAAAAGAAATATTTTGGTGTCCTGATTGCAAAACCTATTCTAAAATACAACTCAAAAATGGGAATATGCCCGCTCATTGTCGATCTTGCCAAAAACTTGTCTGGAAGTTCGATCGCGTTGGATTCTGTGAATACGAAGCACCTATAAAAGACAGAAAAGACATCGATTGCTACGGTGAAAAAAGATTAAATAGTAGAAATATTTGTTCGAGCTGCTATCGCTCAAGTCGAGGCTAGGCAAGGTATTGATGGGTGGTAATGCTCCGGTTTTTTTCGATAATTTCCTGATGTCTGGGCTAATCTACTGATGAACTCAATAAACTACCAAAGAACACTTCGTATCTGAATTTCAGCCACCCCCTCTACCAAGCACCCTCTATCCACTAAATCAAATCTATATGGCAAAACGGAAAACTACTCCCCGTCCCGAACTCGTTTGGCGATCTGTGCCTAGCGGTTATCTTCTCCAGCAGTTGGGCATCTCCTATTCAACCCTAAAACGATGGAAGAAGACGGGTGCAATTATCGAAGGAATCCACTATCAATTCCTACCAGGGTCGAGAACCAACATTCTCTACAATCTCGATCTATTGAGGGATTTCATTGCCTGTGGTGGGAACAGCGTTGCCCACCAACGCTCGATCGAGCTATATATCACATCCCTACCCAGTTCACAAGCTGCCTAACAAAAATGCAAAAAATCGACATCCGATGTAAAACCCACCCACAAGCAGATCCGATCGTAGTTGCCAGTGGCAATGATACCCACGCAGGTGCTTTATGTTGTCCAGTTTGTATAAATGAAGGCTATGCAGGAACTCTCAAGTGGATCGGGAAGCGAGATCCGCTTTTACTAAAGATGATCGATCGACCCCAATCCAAGACAAATTCTCAGTCCGTTCAGACGACGCTTTTCGACATCAGGTAAACGCCAAGAGCCACGCTAGCTTAACATTGGCGTGGCTCTGGTTCACAAAATAAATTCATTTTCATTGTACCCCTAATGCAGAGACAAATAGAATCAGATTGCCCAATCTATCTAACTCCAGAATTCCAAGAACACAATCCCAATCTGATCGAGCTTAATGTCGGACGAGTCGATTTAAGCTGGTCTAGTCAGTATCGAGGCGGTGAGGAAATCGAAAACGAAGATGTCCTCTTCACTCTAGAGAAACTTAAATGGGAAGTCACTCGACTAGCTAACGGGAGAATTAATAACTCCACCCTCGATCGAATCAAAAAAATGTTCGGCGGCTGGCATATTCTTCCATTTTACGGATTAGCCGATCGCCACCAAATCGACTACTTTCGCTTCAAGCCCGACAATTCCCCCGCTGACTGGAAGAAACCAGGAAAGGTTCAAAAGTACTTAGGCGCGGTGGGAGAATCCCCTAAAGCTTATTGTCCCAATGTCCCCGAAGCTATCTGGGCTGTCATTTCTTGTCGGTACGCGATTGAGAAAACTGGCGATAACTTTTGGGAGTGGATTTTAGACCATCCTGAAATACCCGTGATTATTACTGAGGGCGAAAAGAAGGCGTTTAGCGGTCTTGGTGCTGGCTATGCGGTTCTGTCACTCCCTGGTATCGATTCGGGCTATAAATCATCATCTGATAATGATGACGGGTCAGGAAGCAAATTAAGTCTAATTCCCGACCTTGAAGCATTGGCTACTAGCGGACGAACTATCTATATCGCCTTCGATCGCGATAGTAATCCCCAGACAGTAAAGCGAGTCCAGAAAGCCCGTCAGAAATTGGCGCGTTTATTTGGTGAACTTGGCTGCGAAACTTTATCCATCAAGTGGGATGTGCATTACAAGGGACTAGATGATTTTGTTTTAGGTGCGGGTCAGGATGCTTTAGATAGTGCGATCGAGTCGGCACAAGACATCACCCACAAAATATCAGAGGATAGCGAAGAAAAGGGTGAGAAAATCCCCTCAGCTCTGGAGATGTCCAAGAAAGTCTTTAAGGATTTATTTGAGAACGTCATCCGCTTCGATGCCAGTGTTAAGCAATATTGGTGTTACGACGGAAAAGGGAAGTGGGTTAACTGTTCTGACGAATATATCTTCGGAACGGTTCAAGAATATTTAGAAGAAGCTGTTAGTATTTTCTCCCCTAGTTACGTCCGCAATGTCATCGAGTTCGCCAAAAAAGACTTTCTACATGAGGGATGGACAGAAGCATCAAATCTTCTCTACATCCCATTTACGAATGGAGTCCTAGAGCTTAAAACGGGTCAATTATTACCATACTCACCCGATTATGGTTTTACCTGGCAACTCCCCCGACCCTATTCGGCGATCGAAGCTAATTGGGGAAGTATAGATAAGTTTCTAAAGACTTTCACCAATAATAATCAGCAATTAAATGATATTGCGATCGCCTTTTGTAATGCAGTACTGACCGGACGCGCCGATCTTCAAAAATTCCTCTATCTGTTCGGTAGTGGTGCCAATGGGAAAGGGGCGTTCATGGGATTGTTATCGATGCTAGTGGGGAAGGAAAACACCCACTCAACAACGATCGCCGAATTGAACGAGAGCCGCTTTGAATCAGCTAATTTGATGAATAAACGACTGGTTCTCATGACCGATGAAGATAAGCGGGTGGGTGGTTTGAGCGTATTCAAATCTGCTACTGGACAAGACCCGATCCGATATGAGCGCAAAGGGAAAGATGCCACGAATTTTATCTTCAAGGGGATGTTTGTAATCGCGGCTAACTCTCCGACCTTCGTTGGTGATTCAAGTTTTGCTATCAAACGCCGAAAAGTCGATTTCCCCTGTCTTGCTCGTATTCCTGAGAATGAACGCCGTGACATGACCCCAGAATTTGAAGCTGACCTGACTGCTTTTACCACCTACCTGTTATCACTTGCCGATGAGTCGGTCACAGCTAATATTCGCGGGGCTGGCAGTGTTGCGGCGGTTAAACAACTCAACTGGGAAATGACAGTAAGAGAGGACTCGATCGCCGCCTTCTTCTCCGAAAAACTCATCGTAGACCCCAACGGTTTGATCGCTTGCGGCAAACTCTACAAAGAATACCAAGTTTACTGTGAAGAGTCAGGACTCAGACCCAAGAGCGTCAACAACTTCACCCCCTCTCTAATTGAGCTTTGTAACGATAGTTTGGGGCACTCGATCGCGCACCAACATACCAAAACGGGAAAAGTCATTAAGGGGCTACGGTTATGTGAATCTTGGGAAGGGGAGGAAGAGATAATACAGACCTCCACAGATGAAAAGTGTCTCTCCTCTCTTCTTCATAAAAACTTAAATTTTTCACCAGACTTAAAAAAGCCGTCACCCCCGTCACCCGACATACTGGGAGCGGGTTTGAAGGTCGTCACCAAGCCGTCACCAGCCGTCACCCCCGTCACCGATAGTACAAAAGACTTGAATCACCCGAAAGAACCTGAAATAAAAGCAGACACAGATGAAAATGGCAACCTAACAGGCTTTTAGGCTTTTATACATCCGTTACCGTTCGGAAACGGTGACGGGCGTGACCCCCGTGACGGCTAGTGGTGACGGGTTAAAAACCGCTCCCAGTATGTCGGGTGACGGGGGTGACGGGTAAATCGACTTTATCCCAAATATCCCGAAAAAGAGTAGTAGAGAGGGGAGACACTTTTCTCTCTTGTAGGAATAAAAATTACATAATCTGAGTAACAGATATGGCAAAAATCACCCCAGGATCGACCATCATCGGAGCAAGCGGCAAGAAGTTAGTAGTTGATGCGATCGATGGCGATATTATCTACAGCGGGGAATTAAGGATACTTCGATCCGCTGTGGTAAAGGTCATCCCACCCCAGCCCAATACTCTTAGGGTGGGCGATCGAGTCAAACGTATC
>JAJAZF010000261.1 GCA_026785875.1 Chamaesiphon sp.
ATTGCCGATTCTAACCCTACCAAAGATGCCAGCGAACCACAAATCCGCCCGTCTCCAGTGACTGGATTATACATAAATTCCAATCCTCTGGGTGAGGCATCAAACTTCCCACTAAAGTAATCAATTAAAAATCGTCTGTGTGCATGAGGTTCGTAACCTGCGATCCGAATATCATTGTCATCAAAACCAAAACCGATATCATCGTGACAACGCACATAATTTAGCCAGGTAGCGCGTTCTAATTTATTGGGTAAACTTTTGATACCCTGGTAAAGTAGCTTAGTATTTTTAGTGGCAATCCCATCCCAGAGTAATGCCATTAAAGTGGCATTATAGGCAATTTCACATTCTTTGGCGACGATCGCATCTTCACCAAAATACTTAATTACTTCAACAGGCGCAACAATTGCTTCGGCGATAAACAATACCCCAGGTGCCGTTACTTGGCAACAGTCTTTCATTAACTGCAAAATTAAATGGGCGTTGTGTTCATTTTGGCAAGAGGTGCCGACTTGTTTCCACAAAAAAGCCACCGCATCGAGGCGCAAAATATCCACGCCTTGATTTGCCCAAAACAGAATAATATCGAGCATTTCGATAAATACTGCGGGATTGCTATAATTCAAATCCCATTGATATTCATGAAAAACTGTCATCACCCATTTTTCCATCTCTACATTCCAAGTGAAATTACCTGGATCTGTTGCTGGAAAAACTTCTGGCATACTTTGCTCGAACAGATCGGGAATTTGCCGATTTTCAAACACGTAATAGTAATCTTGATAGCGACGCTCTCCCCTCATCGCTTTTTGCGCCCATTCATGTTCGTCGGAAGTGTGATTGAGGACGATATCTAGTGTTAGTAAAATATTCCGCTGGCTAAACTCTTCGGCGATCGTCCGAAGATCATCTAAAGTGCCAATTCGATCGTCAACTTGTCTAAAATCACTAATCGCATAACCACCATCACTTTTACCCTTAGGGCACATCAAGATTGGCATAATATGTACCATATTAATGCCGAGTTCTTGAAAGTAACCGATCTTAGTTGCTAGATCGGCTAAATTATCTGCAAAGCCGTTGCTATAGAGTGCCATTCCCACCCATTTTTGCGACAAAAACCAGTTGTGATTTCGTTCGCGCTCGATATCGATCTGTTCCAATTTTGGAGAGCGATCGATATAGCCTTTTGCCATCGTTTCCACTAACTGCAACATTTGTCTATCGAAATCATCGCGATGCCCATATAGGTTGAAAAATAGCGAATGAATAGCGTAAAAATTTGCACCGAGTCGGGTATAAAAATGTCGGAGATCTTGGCGACAAATTTCCGGTTTTAGATCGTCTAAGATTGAATTTAATAATGAGTGGGAAATCTGTTCGTACATTAAAGATATGCTTAAATAATTGATAATTGATAATTGATAATTGATAATTGATAATTGATAATTGGGTTTTTAAGATCGAATGAGCGATAAAATTTACGATTGAGGTCTGTACAAATCAATGACTTTTGGATCATAAATTAAAAAAACCATAATGTTCGATCGCTTCCAAAATGCCCAGGGCATGTGCGCCTTCAGCAAAATAAACTCCCTCGGTATCGTTGAGCATCGATAACTCCTCATGGTGACGATTTGCCACGACTACGCCGAGAGTATCGCCACGGAGCATATCTTCATCACCGCCAGAGCCGCCATTGACTAACACCCGCTCTAGGGGAATATTCCACTGTCTGGCTACATACCGTAAGGCTAAACCTTTCGATCCTCTAGCTGGTACAAAATCAAGATATTGACCGAATGAAAGTGTCGTGTGGACAGATAGTTCTTGTTGCCGCAAGATCGTTAAAATTTCTTCTAATGATGGTGCGATATTGGCATCGTAATAGTAAGACACCTTAAATCGACTTTGCTCGCTCTTGGGCTGAAGAGTCAAACCAGGTAAGGGATCGATCGTCCGGCGCAGTACTTGCGGTGTCCAACCCCGATCGATATGATGATTCCAGGCAACATCAGCAGTTAGTTGGGGGGGATAATAAATCTCCGTCCCCAAACTGGTAATCAATACATCGGGAGTCGGAATGCCATAAGTCTTAAAAATCTTCAGGGCTGAATCCAACCGCCGCCCAGTCGCGACTCCAAATAAAAACTGCCGATGCTGTTGGCGCGCCATGCGGACAAATTCTGCCAATGCCTCATCATTACCTAATAATGTATTATCGATCGCTGTAAAAAGAGCGCGGCGGCGATATTTGCCTGCTTTGGGGACGATCGGTGTTGCTTTAGGTAACGGTTCACCCGGCAATATTAGCGGTCGAACTTTCTGGAGGTACGATCGAGCATGAGCATCCCATGAGTAAAATTGAGCAACATTTTTTAAACCATTATCGGCATATTTTTGCCACAGAGATCGATCTTCAAGTATCTGTAATAATGCATACTCGATCGCCTCGCCATCCAAAGGATCGACGAGTAACCCATTGTGACAATTACCAATAATATCCACTGGGCCACCATTTTCTGTCGCTACCAACGGTAAGCCACTTGCCGCAGCTTCTAATAACGTCAAGCCAAATGGCTCAGTCAGAGCCGGATTGACAAACACACCTTTAGAAGCAGCCGCAAACCGATAAATATCCGCTACTTCACTAGCAGTATGATGTTTTGGTAATGCCACGCAGCCATAGAGATCGTAGCAATCTATCACTAGCAATAATTCAGTTAAAACAGTTTGGGCACCTTCATTTAATTCGCGAATATCATCGCGATTACCAGCAATAATCACCAGGTTGGCTAATTCCTGTAATCTGGGCGATCGACCATAAGCTTCCAACAGGCTGACGATATTTTTCCGCTCGTCAGGTCGGGATAATGCTAAAATTATCGGTCGATCGGGATAAGTCAAAAACTTAGTCAAAGTATCCCTAAACTCGACATTTTCACCCTTGCCATCTGGCGGATAAAATTGCTCCAAATCCGTCCCTGGTGGAATCACCGCCATTTTTTCTGGCGTGTAATAATCATAAAGCTCGTATTGATCTTCAATTTCGTTCCGAGTGCTGGTAATCACCAAATCCGCAGTACTGAGAGTATCTTCTTCGGCACTAATCCGCTGGAGCATCTGATAGCGTTCCTCAATCTGCTCCATCGTCATCCCCAATGCCAACAGTCTTCGCAATTTATCGCGACCTAAAGAATGTCCCGTGTGAATCAATGGTAGTCCGGTTAAA
>JAJAZF010000262.1 GCA_026785875.1 Chamaesiphon sp.
GATTTTAATTGGTGGTTTGACGGCTAAATCCGCGCTCGTCCAAAATAATAAACGCGGGGACATCTTAGTAAGTAAATTTCTCTAACTATCTGGGTATTATAAATACATCGTTCGATCGATAGTACAATTTAATTCCTTAACCATCTGATGATTGATAAAATACTCGTTCCTCCTTTAGAAGTTGGCACATCAACACCAATGCTACTACTAGTATTAGTTGCTTTGGAGGCAGTATTATCTGCTGATAATGCCGTCGCTCTAGCTTCCATTTCCCAAGGGTTAGCCGATGATAAATTACGCCGTCAGGCATTAAATATCGGCTTGATGCTTGCCTATGTCCTACGGATGACGCTGATCCTGGCGGCTACTTGGGTAGTCCGGTACTGGCAATTTCAGGTTTTGGGTGCGGCTTATTTGCTGTGGTTGGTATTTCAATATTTTAGCTCCAAGACAGGTGAAGATGGCGAAAATAAGGTGGCAAAGTTTACTAGTGTATGGCAAGCAATTCCGACGATCGCAATTACTGATTTAGCTTTTTCGCTGGATAGTGTCGCGACAGCAATTGCCGTATCAACTGATACTTGGTTGGTAATTAGTGGTGCGACGATCGGGATTATTATTCTCCGGTTTATGGCAGGATTATTTATTCGGTGGTTGGATGAGTACACTCATCTAGAAGATGCTGGTTATATTACCGTTGGGTTAGTCGGCATCAAGCTATTAGTTAGGGCGGTATTCCCCGATTTGGAGATTCCCGAAATAGTAGTAGTTGGTACGATCGGGATTATTTTTGCTTGGGGTTTTTCTCAGCGGGAAGACTCGATCGAAAAGTTACCTGATGCTGGTGAATAGCATAATTCATCTGGGTAATTTGCTCGGCATGAAAGGAAGGTGGCATCAAGCTATGAATGCGATGATCTAGTCCATCATTCATCACATCTGCGGATAATTCGGAATGATCTAGTCCTAATGTATGGGCAACTTCATGGGCGATCGTATTCGCAATCAAATTTGACAATTGACTGGACGATAAATTAGCACGTTCAGAAGTATTGAGAATTTGGTCTAAGCGAACGATCGCTCGATCTGTTACTCCTCCCTTGCAGAAACTAGCAACACCCAAATAATCGACAGGTTCTCGATCGATTATCAAACCAATATGTGTAAATCTTTCTCCCCACTGTTGGGAATCTGGCGGATCTGAAGTTAGAAAAACATTAATACTTCTAAATGCACTAAAGACTTTTGCAAAGACATCTTCTAGTATTTCTAATAGCATCGATTCAGTTTGTGGATCGGTGTCAACCCAGCAAGCATTTACCCAAATACAATGGGGATGTTTAGGTTGGCTATTATTCAAACCTGTCCCGCACTGTGGGCACATGCGCCAACTAGATTGGATCGGGAGTTTACAACTAAAACACCGCGATCTAGTAGGACGTTTGAGATCGATCCTTTCCCAGATTGGCACTCGTAGGTTAGAATTTTTCTTGAGATTTAATCGATGGTACATGAGAATTGAGAATTGATAGTCGATCGAAAAAAGACTCAACAGACTTAGATTGTTGAGTCGTTATCAAAGTGGATATAGTTAGATATAAGATTGCACTAGTTCGCTCAATCCGTTGACACTAACACCATTACCGATCGCTGCCATTTTCCACTCTTGGTTATGATGATAAACCTCTGCTAAAATCATCCCAGTCATACCTTGATAATCTTGACCAGAAAGATTAAATCTTGCTAA
>JAJAZF010000263.1 GCA_026785875.1 Chamaesiphon sp.
TCAAGCACCAGCTAAAGAAATCATCGAAGGCATCTATGTCCACCGCGTTCCTGTCGCTGGATTCAGCCAAGATATCTTTAACTGGATTGACAATATGAATGACAGCATGAGCAGGTATGGCGCGAAGTTAATCGAGCGAACTCCAGACTTTGATTTAATCCATGCTCATGACTGGATGGTAGCAGATACAGCAATTCTGTTGCAGGAAAAGTTTCAGATTCCGATCGTTGCAACTATCCATGCGACTGAATTTGGGCGGCATAATGGCATTCATAATCCCAGTAGCGAACACGTCCATAGTCACGAAATCCGGCTAGTTGAAGCTGCCAAACAGACGATCGTCTGTAGTCAATACATGCGGCAAGAAGTAGGGCAAATCCTCCACTGTCCCTGGGAAAGAATTAGTATCATCTACAACGGGATTCGCCCTGAGAAAAAACAACGCCCTAAAGATTTTGACTTCTGGGCTTTTCGCCGTAGATTTGCAGCCGATCGCGAACAAATCATTTATTATGTGGGACGGATGACCTATGAGAAAGGGATCTTCGTACTGCTCAATGCTGCACCTAAAATCTTGTGGGAACTAGGTGGCAATGCCAAGCTGATTTTTATCGGTGGTGGTAATACCGATGGGTTAAAACAACAGGCATTGGACTTAGGGATTTGGGAGAAGTGCTTTTTTACAGGCTTTATGTCTGATGAAGATTTAGATAGATTTCAAACCGTAGCCGATTGTGCCGTGTTTCCGAGTTTGTACGAACCCTTCGGGATTGTCGCGTTAGAAAGTTTCGCCGCTAGGGTACCAGTGGTAGTTTCTGATGCGGGAGGACTGGCGGAGGTTGTGAGGCATACCAAGACGGGGATAGTTACGTGGCGGTGGGATTGCAATTCTCTCGCCTGGGGGATTTTGGAAGTACTCAGAAATCCTGGCTATGCCAAGTGGTTGACGGATAATGCCTACGACGAACTAGGGAAACGTTTTAACTGGGCGAAGATTGCCATTCAAACGGAAACTGTATACAACACTGCACTGATTAAAACAAAGCAGTCGATCTCGCAATTGGGTAGTAGGTGATAAAGTATTTCAGCGGGTCAATCGTCGATCCATTGTCGATTTGAATCGATAAATTTTCAGGCTGATATTCGATATTACTCGTCTAATCTTATCGCCCTCTCCTCTGAAGAATCGCTACTGACAGATTACTCGATTCTCTTTCACAGAGGCTATGCCAACGAATGACAATCAGATTTCCAATCGATCGCACTCGATTTATAGAACCCATTTGAGATCTTTTCAGGAGGAATCGTGCGACAGATATTAGTGAGGATGGGCGGGTTTGTTCTGATTTGGTAGTGCTAGGCGGGAACTTCTAGCTAATATCGATTTTACTATTCGATATCAAACGAACCCGCCCTCCCCACTAAAAGATCTCAAATGGGTTCTAGAGAAGATCGGGACTTTAACCTCACATCTCCGCAAGGCGATCGCGATCCTCAGTCAGTTAGTATATAATTACTGAACCAAGTCAATGTGAGTTTGAGACTCAACCTGCGAACTCCAAACTCTCAACTGAGGTAAAGCTGTAATGAAAATTCTGCATCTATCGGATATCCACATGGGCGGTGGTTTCGCTCATGGTAAGATCGACCCAGAAACCGGACTGAATACTCGGTTCCAAGATTTTGTCAAATCCTTAACTCGATCGATCGATCGAGCATTATCAGAACCTGTCGATCTAGTCTTATTTGGTGGCGATGCCTTTCCCGATGCCACACCCGCACCCTATATCCAACAAGCCTTCGCCGCGCAATTTTATCGGCTTGTCGATGCCAATATTCCCACCGTCTTACTAGTTGGCAATCACGATCAACACTCCCAGGGACAGGGTGGAGCCAGCTTGTCAATTTATCGCTCCTTGGGCGTTCCAGGTACAATTGTCGGCGATGCGATCGAAACTCACACCATTAATACTCGCAGTGGAGCGATCCAGATTATCACCCTTCCCTGGATCAATCGCTCCACCCTACTTACCCGCGAGATCGCCGAAAACCTCTCGATTTTAGAAGTAAATCAATTATTACTCGACAGACTCCAGCCCCGATTGGAAGGTGAAATTCGCAAATTAAATCCAGATCTACCGACGATCGTCTTAGCCCATCTCATGGCGGATAATGCCACTCTGGGAGCCGAAAAATTTCTAGCCGTGGGGAAGGGATTTACCATCCCCCTGTCCTTCCTGACGCGTTCTTGCTTTGACTACGTGGCACTCGGACACGTCCATCGTCACCAAAATCTCAATAAAACTAATGACCCCGCTGTAGTCTATCCTGGGAGCATCGAGCGGGTAGATTTTAGTGAGGAAAAAGAAGATAAAGGCTATGTCATGGTGACGATTGAGCCAACCCAGCAACCAGCCAGCAAAAGCTTTGAGACTACTTGGGAATTTTGCCCTTTACCCGTCCGCACATTTCGGACGATTAAAATCGATGTCTCCAAGAGCGAACAACCCCAGCTAGATATCTTAGCCGCGATCGAGAAAGTAGAAATCGCCGACGTAGTAGTACGATTAATTTATCAGCTCAGTCCCGATCGAGTCGAACTCATTAGTACTGCGACTCTTCATGAAGCTCTAAGTACCGCCCATCACTATACCATTCAAGCCGAACTCATCAGTCAACTGAGCCAACCGCGATTACCCGAACTTGGCTGTAGCGTTGGCGATCCGATGGTAGCACTTTCGACATACCTCGACAATCGCCCCGATCTCCAGGATATCGCCACAGCTATGATCGCTGCGGCTAATGAGTTATTATCTGGAGACAATCTCGGAGTAGCCCGCAATCGTGTTTTACTAGATTCCGAATCATCTCTAGATGCGATCGATATCTCTTCATCCATCGATCGATCCTCTCCCCTGGATAATTCCGATCTAGATAAATCCTCCACCAGACAGACTAAATCAAAAAATACCGACGGACAACTAACATTACTTTAGATTTGTGGATCTAGCGATCCCAAATTATCAGCTAGATGAGTGTAGGGTGTCTTAGGTATCAGCCGTAACGCACCCTTGATTGAGACGAAGGTGAGTGTAGGGTGTGTTAGGCATCAGCCGTAACGCAACCTTAGTTGAAACCATAGTGGATAGTTAATAGTGAAAAGGATAAACTTCAGATATTGACTCATATTTTCCAGATCCCCCTCGCAACAACATGCAATATCGTCGTTTTGGTCGTACCGAGTTACAAATGCCCGTCTTTTCATGTGGCGGAATGCGCTACCAACATAAATGGCAAGATGTACCGTTGTCAGAAATTCCCGATGATAATCAACGCAACCTTGAAGCTACGATTCATCGATCGCTAGAAGTAGGCATTAATCATATTGAAACTGCTAGATTCTATGGTTCTTCAGAGGTTCAACTCGGTCAAATATTACCGAAATTAAACCGTAAAGATTATATCTTTCAAACTAAAGTTGCTCCTGTTGCCAATCCCAAAGAATTTCGGAAGACATTTGAGCTATGCCTTTCCCGCCTCAATCTAGATTACGTCGATCTGCTAGGTATTCATGGAATTAACGATCGACAAACGTTCGACTATACCATGCGTGATGGTGGCTGTTGGGAAGTAGCCAAACAACTGCAAGCTGAAGGAAAAGTTCGATTTATTGGTTTCTCAACTCACGGAGCTACAGACACGATCGTCCGCGCGATCGAAACCGATCGATTTGATTATGTCAACCTTCATTGGTACTATATCAACCAAACCAATTGGGCAGCGATCGAAGCTGCAACTCGTCACGATGTAGGTGTATTTATTATCAGCCCTACCAATAAAGGTGGTTTACTCAACCAACCCTCAGCTAAATTAGTCGAACTCTGTCAACCACTAAGTCCGATTGTATTTAATAATCTCTTCTGTCTGAGTCATCCCCAAGTCCAAACTCTCAGTGTTGGTGCAAGCAAGCCCAGCGACTTCGACGAACATCTCAAAACACTACCACTGCTAGAACGCGCCGCAGAACTACTACCCCCCATCATCGATCGCCTAGAACAGGCCGCGTTCGCCAAACTGGGTAAGAAGTGGGTACAGACATGGCGACAGGGCTTACCAGTCCATACAGACACCCCTGACAACATTAATATGCACACGATCCTCTGGCTGCGAAATCTGGCGATCGCCTATGACATGATTGAGTACGGACAAATGCGTTACAACCTGCTAGAAAATGGCGGACACTGGTTTCCTGGTGCCAAAGCTACCAATGTCAAGCACATCGATTTTTCGGCTTGCCTAGCCAATAGTCCTCACGCAGCTAGAATCCCCGATCTCCTCTGGGAAACCGATCGACTCCTCGGTGGTATTGAAGTCAAGCGATTGTCTCAGACTTAAATCAGCTCACCTATTGACTAGCTTATTAAATAATGGTATCTTAGCAAAGCACGTAAACGCACCTCAAGAAAGATCGACAAGCGGATGTGGCGGAATTGGTATACGCGCACGCTTGAGGTGCGTGTGGGCTTGCCCTTGCGAGTTCGAGTCTCGCCTTCCGCATTGTTAAGTAAAAGTCCTGAGTATTAATTTACCCAGGGCTTTTACTTTTTAAGAAAGCAACTTTTCTATAAATTGTTTATATTTAAGATAAATGATGAAGTTTTGTAAATAAAATTGACTGCAATTACTAAGGCAAACAGCGTAATACCGACAACATGGCATAGCCTTGTACCGCTATGGCAAGGAAAGGAAACAGAAGTGCAAAAAGGTTTACCTCATACTCAATTAGCCCCAGCTTGGCAACTACTATTATTAGGTGATGGTTCGCCGACGAGACACTTACAATTACTGACGGGAGAACCGACGGAAGTAGATGTAATTGATATGTCTTTAATTGGGGTAGATTTGGACGGTGCGCCGGATTTGATTCAATCTGTACCCGGACCCCGATTAAGAAGACAAGTTTGGCTGCGGACGGCTTCAGGACAGCGCCTAGCTTATGCTACCTCTTGGTGGGAAGCAAGTCATGTAGATGAGTATTTACAAAACCGCTCTTTACCAATTTGGGCTAGTTTAACTCATTTGCGGACGGAGTTGTATAGAGATGTTCAAGGGGTTTATTACGGCAATTGTGCGGCGTTAGAATCAGCTTTTGCACAGACTGGCCCGTTTTGGGGGCGACATTATTTGTTTTGGCATCACGGACAGCCTTTAACGTTAATATATGAAGTATTTTCGCCTTATTTAACTAAGTATTTGGGCGCAATGAAGTTAGAGAACAAGGTTTGAATTAATCGTTAATAGGATTAGCGGTTCGTGCGATCGCATCTGTACTATTAGGAATCAAAGCCTCAACTTTCTGCTCATCTAAAATTAGCAGGTAAAGCTACATAGATTAGACCTCTTGCAAAAGTCATGATTGAGATATAATGAGTAAACATACTCATGAAATAGTTGATGAAATACGAAGAGGCTAAAAAGCTAATTCCAAGTGAGTTTAAGCGGTTGTGCGGAGTGTATCCAGAAA
>JAJAZF010000264.1 GCA_026785875.1 Chamaesiphon sp.
ACAAATTCCGGCGGCTTGCCACATCAATCGCGGTAATTCTTGACGGATAGATTTGACTCGCTCTTCCCAAGATTCAGGATTTTTAGCTAGTAGATCTACCCAATTTACTTGCATATATGTAGTTGCAGCAGGATCGATCGCCAAATCTACTGCTGACTCAATGGATTGACTCAACTGAGCACCAAATACCACGCATTCTAACAGCGAATTACTCGCCAGCCGATTGGCTCCATGTACTCCCGTGCTGGTAGTTTCTCCTACAGCATATACACCAGGAATGCTAGTGCGGGTCATCAAATCTGTCTGAATTCCGCCCATCCAATAATGTGCCGCTGGAGCAACCGGAATCAACTCATGTAAGATATCAATTCCCCAATGCTGACAAACTTGAATAATATTGGGGAACCGATGCCGGATTTTTGCTTCAGGAATTGGACTTAAATCGAGCCAGACACACCCTTGAGTCGGGTCGGGGCTGTATTTTTGCAAATGGCTAAAAATCGCCTGACTGACGACATCTCTAGGGGCGAGTTCTCCCGCTGGATGATAGTCAAAGGTGAATCGATAGCCATTATCATCCACTAAATGGGCACCTTCACCGCGTACCGCTTCACTAATCAGAAATCTGGGCGCACCAGCTTTGGTGAGTGCGGTAGGATGAAACTGAACAAATTCGAGATCTCGCAACAGTCCCCCCGCTCGATGCGCCATTGCTACCCCATCTCCAGTACTGACTTCGGGATTGGTAGTCTGAGCATACACCTGTCCGCCACCACCTGTAGCCAAGACGACGGCGGTAGCTGGTACCCAACTAATTTGTCCTTGATACAGGAGACTAATTCCCCGACATATTCCAGCTTCAAGCCACAAATCTAAGGCAAATGCTTGGGTAAATACAGTAATATTTGGTTGTGCCAATACTCGATCGGTTAAAGTACTTACCAAGGCTCTCCCAGTAGTATCCGCCGCATGAAGCACGCGCGGACGAGAATGAGCAGCTTCTAGAGTCAAAGCCAATTTCTCATCTACTCGCCCATCGCCTAGCGGTACGTTGACGCGATCGAATCCTACCCCTAAATCCACAAGTGATTCAATACATTTGGCAGCACGAGTAACTAAAAATTCTACCGCAGCTCGATCGCATAGTCCCGCACCCGCACGTAAAGTATCGGCAATATGTAGATCTACTGAGTCTTGGGGATCTACCACCGCTGCAATCCCTCCCTGCGCCCAATCACTTGCTGATAGGGGTAAACTAGCTTTGCTGACGATCGCCACTCTTAACGAGGCTGGTAAACACAATGCAGCATACAAGCCAGCCGCTCCAGCCCCCACAACGATCGCATCAAAGTTATTAGGTAAAGGCATATGGGTATGGGAGGTGTCAGAGGTGTGGGGATAGAGCCTAACTCTTATTATCGGCGATCGCCGATAATAAAAAATCCCACCCTGAATCTGGGTGGGCAATGAAAATAGACAGAAAGTTATCGATTACGGATGATTAGTAATAACCATTGTTGTAACGATCGCCACCTTCATTAAAAGTATCATCCGCAGAAGTCAGTGTGAATTTATCGAGGTTGGCGTTGAGCATTTCTTTTTGCTTTTCGCTTAAACCAGGAATATTTAGCACATCTTCCACAGTCTTGTAGGGAGCATTATCCACCACTTTACGTGCGAGGGTAGGATAAAGACCAGGATACTTGCGAAATGACCGCACGTTAGTATTATTGAGGTCGATTTTCTTACCAAATTCTGTGCCTAATTTACTATCGGCACTATTGCGAATGACTTCTCCAGTTGCTGGGGAGGAAGCCAACATCATAGAGCTATTCCAACTAGCTGCCATTGCTTGTGGAGTGACACCAACCAAACAAGTCAAGCAGAGACTGAAGGCAACGAGCAGATGGGCAAACCGTTTCATAAAATATTCTTTTCCTAACACAGCATCTTATTTTCCATTATTTTACCTCAATCCGCCACCAATTAGGG
>JAJAZF010000265.1 GCA_026785875.1 Chamaesiphon sp.
ATTTTAAAGTCTTAATGACTAATGGTAATTGTGCTTCTAATATTACTTCCTTGAGATATTCACCAGTTCGCTTGTAGAAACTTGGTAGCTGGGGAGAAGACATTAATTGTAATAAAGCATCAACCGCCATTAGATGTCCAGGTTGAAATTTACCTAATTGATACGCATATCGGCGTTGAGATTCAGAGTTATTTATAGCTAATAGTTTTTGTTCTAATTCTGAAATTGCCACACCGATATTTCGGTGATGAGCTGCTTTCTTTCGCTGATTACGGGTGCTGCTAGGTAAGGATCGATCGCTAATAAATTCCTGGTGTGTCGCTGGATGTGTAGGATCGAGCTGACGGAGATTGTCTAAGGCAACAATTTGATTTGCACGATCTTGCCCCGATTCAATTATCTGAACGAGAGTTTTAATTGTTAGAGCGAATATTGAATTATTCTCGATTGCTGGTAATTGGATCGATAGTTTACCGAGGGTAAATGCAGCTTTGCGAGTTAGAGATTCTGTTTTTCTGGCTTGGATGATATTGACAAGAGTATCGATCGCGACACTATTATAATTAGGATCGATGCGACTCAGTGATTCACAAATTTTGATCTGGAGATCGCCACTAGTAACTAGCTCGATTGACTTAACTAATGCCTGAATAGCGATCGCATTTCCTGGATCGAATACTTTACCCAAACTATGAGCTGCTTGCCAACAAAGGAAAGGATTTTCTACAGTCTGAATGAATGTTTCTAAGCCTGAAATCGCTGCTACTCGATCGGTTTTTCTGAGTGCGACTCTTGCCCCATCCTGAATCGGTAATGGATAAAATTTCCAGGTATTTTGGGCGGGAATAAATCTAGCAAATCGCCATTGTAATAATCGATCGATAATTTCTTGACTATGAATAGATGCTGGGAATTCAGCAATCGCGGCGGCGGCAAGAAAATAAGCTCGATAGTAATAAAATTTACCGCGCTCGTTATCGAAGTTGATTAATGCTGCTATGAATGCTTCTTTCTCACTTACGGCAACATCTCGCCTCCCAAACCAGAACATAATTGTTTCATGCCAATAAGGATTAAAAATTGCTGGATTATTAGCGATATCGCCAGTAAAGAAGTAATGCCAATCGGCGATCGATCGAGCCGCAAAATATTCTTGAAAAGTGGAATGATAAAAAGCATAAATCTTAGTGCCAGTAGTGGAGACACCTACTTGATTTAGCCATCCGAGTTGTAAAGCTAATTCAAGCAAGTCTGGCTCTAGTAGTTCGATTACAGTATGATGATGTAGCCGAAACTGAGCTAAATTGAGAGCGATCGCTTGCAGAGCTAATTTTCCTAAAGCATGATTTAACTGTTGACGTTGCGACAAACTAGTCGGAAATCGATCCTGTTTCCATTCATAGATCGTATCTGTAAATTGTTGATATAGACTAGCTTTAGTAGTAGGTAATTTACCTTGAGAAAAAAACCAATGACGACATAATAGAGCCAATCGGAGTGGACTTTTTATCGCGTCTCTGAGTCGTTGATACTGAGGCTGCGCGAGTTCAGTAGTCAGGCTCTCGCCTAGGTTCGGATCTCTAAACCAACCTTGAATAAATTGCTCTACTTGATTAGACGAGCGATTGTAGCCGTTACTCAAGCTCAGATTGTGATAAGTAGTGAAATTTTCGAGCGCGTTTTTCCCACTATCCCAAACATTCGATCGACAAGTTAAGATAATATGTGCCCCACCTACCCATCCTCGCAATTGTCGCGCCAGATTTGCCAGCGCAATACTCGCATCGATACCCATTTCATCGACAGCATCCAAGAGCATCCAAACTCTTCCCAGCTTAAATTGGGCTACTAAATCTTG
>JAJAZF010000266.1 GCA_026785875.1 Chamaesiphon sp.
TCTTTAGGTCTGAGTCTCAATGTCTGCTCTAAGCTCTCCCTAGCTTCAGAATAGCGTCCCAGTTGGGTCAATGTTTTGCCGCGCTCGTCCCAAGATCGATCGTTGTTGGCATCCAGCGCGATCGACCGATCGTAGCAGATCAAAGCTTCCTGGTTTAGCCCTAACCTCGCCAAAGCTTGCCCCCGACTATGCCAAATATCAGCATCGTCTGGCTGATAGTTGAGAGCTTTGTCGTAGCTATCGATCGCTTCTGCGTATTTACCCAGATGAGCGAGGGCGATCCCCTGATTGTACCAAGCAAAATAATACTTTGCCTTTGTTATACCAAGCTGCTTGAAAGTCGGCGGCTAGATCGATCGCGTAGCGGTAGCAGCGCAGGGCATCTTGAAAACTTTTTTGCTCGAAGTGAGCGACTCCTAAGTTATTCCAGGCTTGATAAAATTGCGAATCTAGTTCTGTTGCTTTTTGATAGGAATGGATCGCTGCGGTAATATTCCCCAACTGAAATAATACTTGACCTTGATTGTTCCAAGCAAATCGATCGCGAGGATCGATCTGCAAACTCCGTTCGTAACAAGCATAGGCGGCTTGAGTCTGACCGATCTCAAATAACAACCAACCTTTATGTGATAGAGTCAGACGATCGTCGGGGTTGAGTTCTAATGCGCGATCGTATGCCACCAGCGCGGCATCATATTGTTGAAGTTCAAATAGAGCGCGTCCCTTTTGAGACATCGCAAAATAGTCGCTAGGATTGATTTCTAGCGCACGATCGCAACTGGCAATCGTCTCCGCATATCGTCCCAATTAAAATAATACCCAGCCTTGGTTTGCCACAGCTTCCGCATCTCCAGGTTGGAGTTGAATCGCTTGGGTATAAGCTGCCACAGCTTCATTCCATCGCTCTAAGCCAACTAAAACCCACCCCAGATTTGTCCAAGCTTCCTGCTTGTGGGGTTGTAATTCGATCGTTTTGTTGTAGCAAGCTAAAGCAACATCCAGCTTACCTGCATTCCGATCCAAGTTTCCTTGCTGATACCAAGCTGCTGCGTCATCTGTAGCCACGGGAAAATCTGGGGGTTCGGACTCAGCTAGAAGATCTTGTTTCATTGTCTGATGTTCGGCGATGGCTGGCGAAAATGTCTTTGAATTAGGCGCGGAGCTAGTTGCTCATCTTCAACAAATCGCCGCGACTTTAGACAAACGATCTAGAATCATTAGCCTCAAAACTTTGAATCGATCGCGGCTGAGAATCGCCGCCGCTGGGAATCGTCAATTAAGCCTGAATCTCCCATGGATTGTAGCGATTGGCATAATAGCTGAGGAGGCGATCCAATAAGAGCCGTTCTGATTCTGCCAGTCGATCGACTCCAGTAATCTCTAGACCGCCTAACTGACTCTCAAGATAGCTAAATTCTCGATCGTTTGATGTTACAAAGGCTACTTGTAGCCCCGCGATTTGTTGAAGATGAGCAGCTACCTCGCGGTATACAGCTAGGGGCATCTGGTAGTTACAGATGATAAATTTTGGGGTGAGCGGAATCATCGGGATGAGCTGGTGTGTGACGAAACTGGATACAGGGTTTAGAGCCAACGCCTTTAAGTGCGATAGTTGTCGATCCGGAGTTTGAATCGCTGGATCGACAACGAACTTATTACTGATTACTGATTACTGATTACTTAATCAAGCTCGCCTGCTTACTTCATCAAAACCTGTGCCGCCGCTGCTACACCAGCACCAGGTGTAAACCCAGTATGTCCGAGTTCGACTAGAGTGCCCTCTAATGCGGCGATGGCAGTGAGAATATCGCGATCTGCGACGAAGCCTAAATGACCGATTCTAAAGATCTTACCCTTGAGATGATCCTGACCGCCAGCGAGGACGATATCAAACTTCTTCTTCATCACACTCCGAATCTGTTCCGCATCCACAGTTGTGGGTGCAACTGCCGTAATCGCTGGACTACCGTGTCCTTCAGGTGCATATAGGGGTAAACCCATCGCTGTAGCTGCGGCGCGGGTGGCGGACATGTGTCGCTGGTGACGAGCAAAAATATTTTCTAGCCCTTCTGCCTTCATCATCTTTAACGCAACTTGGAGCGCAAAAATCAGGTTGACTGGGGGTGTAAATGGGGTGGTATTTTTGGCTGCGTCTTTGCTATATTTGCCCAAGTCCATGTAGTAGCGGGGTAATTTAGCCACTTTATAAGCAGACCATGCTTTGGGGCTGACGGTCACGAAACCCAAACCAGGCGGGAGCATGAAGCCTTTTTGTGAGCCAGAGCAAACCACATCTAAACTCCACTCATCGATGGGCACATTTACCGCTCCGAGGCTGGTGACTGCATCAACGATAATTAGCGCGCCGTGGGCTTTGATATGTTTGGCGATCGTTTCTAGGTCATTGATCACCCCAGTAGAAGTCTCGCTATGAGTGACGATGACACCTTTGATGGCTTTGGCAGTATCGGCATCCAGAGCCGACTTGACAGCATCAGGATCGATCGGTTGTCCCCAAGGTGCGGTGACTTCCTGGACATCTAGCGCGAATGCTTTGGCAACTTCCGCCCAACGTTCGCCAAATTTCCCATTGTGAACGACCAAAACTCGATCGCCAGGGCTGAAAAAGTTAATCATCCCTGCTTCCATTGCCCCAGTGCCTGAGACTGTCAGCATCAACACATCATTTTGGGTTTGGTGTAACCACTTGAGATTGGCAGTGACATCTTCCATAATCTGGCTGAACTCACCACTGCGGTGCCCGATGGGGTGCTTGGCTAGAGCCAATAACACGTTTTCCGGTACTGGCGTGGGGCCAGGAATCATTAACATTAATTTGTTTTCCACAATCTTTATTCCGTTCAAATAATAGTTAAATTTACAATCTAGACCTGAGGTACTCTCAACTAGACACCGCCTGAATTAATTTGGAGAATGTTAATTTTAGCTCAAGACCAGGTACTGGGGATAGGGGGCACGACAGTCTGTATCACTACTAAATATCGAACCTGCCCTCATTTCCTCGTTCCAGGTGGTTGAGAGCAGCTAGAATCATTGTTGTCATCACAGTTGCTACTATAGCCAATTTCCATCACTCACAACCAGCGACGATTCTGAATTAAACTACCCAAATCCGTGGGATCGGCTAAGACTATGGGCACAATGGTAGAAGGTAACTATCTGGGTGTTGACTCGACAGGCTCGATCGTAAATGTATCGATTTTTACCATTTATTGCTGGGCTTGAGGATCGATTAGGCATTGAGTTGATAGCGATCGTTGCTATACTCAATCTCATGGTTGAACCTAGCAAATTATCTCCATTCAAAACGATCGCCCAAGATAGGGTCTGTTTTGAGGATATTATGTCATCATGTTAATGGTATCTATTAGTAACCTTTAATTACAAAAAAATGTTATGACAAATAATCTTATTCCCTATGATTGTGGTGACGACGATGTAATTGCCTTTGGAGATGCGATGTTTCGTTCTGGGAAGCTAAAAAAAGCAATCGGGCAATCTTTTGATGGCTCAGTTGGTAGGGCAATCGACCAGAAACTACGTCAGCATGGTTTGGAGATTCCAATTCGGATGATTGGTTCGACAAGATTGGCTAACGAGCATTGTCAATGGTTTGATGAAGGTATTAATTGTGAAATTCTCGATTTAGCTACCCGTCGCTGGTGTAAAGGTAAAGTTCGGGTACAAGTTTCAGTTGAGTTCTTAGTAGAAGATACAGAAGAAAAAAAGTTATTACCTGGCGATCTCCAACTGGAAGAGCCAGCTCCTGATGAGTACGTTAACAGTGAATATGTACTCACAGGTATTCATCAAAATGGTCTATAAAAATTATTACTTTAGATCGATCGACATCATTAAATATCGAACGCTTCAGGACATTGACACCCAAATCCCGTTCTGAGGTTGGGTGTCTATCTTTGAAAGCAGATGTTGAAGTTAGGTGCGACGATAGTTAAGTACGTTACCAGATAAATTAAGCTGATTTATTAAATCTAAATTCTCATATTTTTTTAGATAATAATTGATAATTGATAGCTAGGCGGTTTCCCCGCCCAGCAATTGATAGCACAGCATTGGTTACAAAGCCCAGAAGGGTGATAATTGGGTTGTTCTGCTGCGGATTTCAACCCCTGTTCTTTGTTAACTAATTTCACTACATTGTAGAGGATCGAAATATATGTTGGTGTTGGGGGTGATATAGTTGCGATCTCGTCTGACTACCCTTACCATGAATTTCCGCCAAAGCTGGACTGATAATATACATTGTCGTCCGTACTAGATTTTTCTGGGTGGTGACTAGTGCCATCTCAGTCAGGGGTACTACCCAGATTTGCTCGTCCTCCCACCCTACTCGAAAACAGATTGCTACAGGTGTTTCGGGCGGGTAATGCTGGAGTAATTTCGCTTGAGCTGTCTCGACATGACGAGCGGCTAAATAGAGGCACAGGCTAGATCTATGGGCTGCTAAACTAGCTAAATCTTCCGCTATGGGTACGGCTGAAGCTCTACCTGTCGGACGAGTCAAAATGATTGTTTGAACAACATCAGGAACGGTAAGTTCGACTTGGAGTCTAGCAGCAGCAGCTTGGAAAGCACCAATCCCTGGCACTAATTCGACAGCAATACTCTCCGCTCTGAGGGCGTGAATTTGTTCGGTGATAGCACTATAAAGGGTTAAATCGCCTGAGTGCAATCGAGCGACAATTAGACCAGATCGCACTCGATCGACGATCTCTGCTACAATCTGTTCGAGAGTTTGATGACTGGTTTTGATAATTTCCGCACCTGGGCGGGTATCGTGTAAGATCCGATCGGGAATTAGGGAATCAGCATAAAAAATCGCATCAGCAGTCGCGATGATTTTTTGTGCTTTAACAGTTAATAAATCGGGATCTCCAGGGCCGACACCGATAATATATACCTGGGGCATGGATATTTGATTTTCAGTCAATTTAATTTTTTAGTTATTTTATTTATTATAAAACCCGATCTTAATCTTTAAGCTGTTGGCATTCAAATTAGGATGCCAATCGTCAAAGTAAATATAATTCATAATATTTTTATGCCAACCGTGACAAGTAAATAGACTTTAACAAAGAATAGGGGTTGAAATCCCCAGCGGGACAACCCAATTATTAATAGTTGGGCTTTGTCCTCCGCCTAGATATCCATTATCGATTAATTTAAGTAATTACTTGGATTTGAGAACCTTTGGCAGTTTTTTGGACTTCAATTCGGGTTTGAAATGCTTCCCGAAATTGGGGCATGTGGGTAACAGTCAGGATACAGGCAAAGTCGGCAGAAATAGCATTAATAGCCGCAATCAATCGATCGCATCCCTCGCGATCTTGTGTGCCA
>JAJAZF010000267.1 GCA_026785875.1 Chamaesiphon sp.
AACGCACTCAAGAACTCTCTCAAACCCTCGGTATCCTCAAAGCCACCCAATCCGAACTCCTGTTTGAAAACGAGCTACTCCGCAGTGCCGAATCACCCGCCACCTTTGACTATCAAGTCGGCGGTAGCCTCCCGATGGACGCACCCACCTATGTCGTCCGGGCTGCCGACAGACACCTCTACAAAGCTCTCAAACGCGGCGAGTTTTGCTACGTCCTCAATCCCCGCCAGATGGGTAAATCCAGCCTGATGGTAAGGATGGTTAAACACCTTCAACACGAGAGGATGTGTTGTGCGTCGATCGATATGACTCGCATTGGCAGTGAAACCGTTACCCCCGAACAATGGTACAAGGGCATCGCCTCCGAGCTAGTCCGACGTTTCGAGCTACGTGGTAAAGTCAACCTCAAAACATGGTGGCAAGATCGCTCGGATCTCTCGCCAGTACAACGATTGAGTGAGTTTATCGAATTAGTCCTACTAGTGGAAGTCGGCACCCCCACCACCCAACTGATAATTTTCATCGATGAAATCGATTGCATCTTGGGTTTAAAATTCCCCGTTAATGACTTTTTTGCCCTGATTCGTTCCTGCTACAACCAGCGCAGCCTCAATCCCAAATATCAACGATTAACTTTCGCCCTCTTTGGTGTCGCCACCCCTTCCGAGTTAATTACCAGTACCCAGATTACCCCCTTTAATATCGGCCAATCCATTCAACTAGAAGGCTTCAAAGAACACGAAGCCCAACCCCTCCTCCAAGGATTGGCAGAGAAAGTTACCAACCCCCAAACCGTACTCAAAGCAGTCCTAGTCTGGACGAACGGGCAACCTTTTCTCACCCAAAAGCTCTGTAAGCTAATTCACAATAGTACTGCACCAATACCCCCCAACGGCGAAGCCGAGTGGATCGAGCATCTAGTACAGACGCAGATAATCGATAATTGGGAATCTCAGGATGAACCAGAACATCTGAGAACTATCCGCGATCGCATTACCAAAAGTCAGCAATCTCCTCAACTGCTTGCACTCTATCAAAGAGTCTGGGAACAGTCAGCAGTTGAGATCGCCAATAGTCCAGCCGAACGGGAACTACTGTTGTCAGGAATTATCATCAAACACCAGGGTACTCTCGTAGTTCAAAATCGGATTTATGCCTCGATATTTAATAGTGATTGGATCGATCGACATACCTAGAGCATTTGTCCATCGTACATAATTAGGGGGTGCGATCGGGATCTTGATGAAATAGTGCAACCGATCGCCAAAACTGTTCTCTACCAAGGATGAGATCGATATGTTATCTAAGTCTATCCAAGCATTTAACGATAAAGTAGCTGCTTCTCCAGCATTGCAGAGCAAGCTCCGCGCGCTAACTTCACCGCTGGAATTTTTAGCCTTGGCAAAGTCAGAGGGACTCGATCTCACTGGGCAAGATTTTCGGATTTTAGTGCAACAAAACTATCAGCAATGGATCGATCGGTTAGATCCCAAAATGAGTAGTTTCTTTAGCCAGATTCATGAGAGCAAAGAACTCGATGACAGGTTAAGAGTCTGTCAGTCAAGTCATGATGTTATTGCCTTGGCACAGGAATGTGGCGTTAAATTGGCGGAGGATGACCTGCAACAGGCGGCAATAATTGCGGAGGGTATTCCTGGCTTTAGCTTTGAAAAGCTCTGGTTCAGGGGGTTAGGATTAATTAATTAGCGGGCACTGGTTTCTAAAATAGTGATATGCGGATTCTATCGTTTGAAACGACTGGTCAGCAACAAGTTTTAACAACTATCACTAACTAGGGGTTTGTTGAACTAAGTGACTCCCTCGCGGGAACCGTATACCAGTAGATGATTACCATCCGTGTCTATTCATCTTGTTTCGACAACAAACCCTCCAATACCCCAGAAGCCCCTTTCTGCTGTTGCTTCCGATTATCATCATACAGAGTCAAAGTATTCATCTGACTGTGCCGACTCAACGCCTGCGCCGTCCTAATATTACCGTCAGAAGCATCCAAAAACGCCGTAATCGAACTATGCCGTAAACGGTGAGGCGACACCCGCCGATTGCCTCCGGCAGGTCCTTGACCAACGATCCCCGCAGCCTCAGCATACCCCTGAACGATCCGATAGATACTATCCCCAGTAATCCTCGCCCCATAACAATTGTGGCTCAAAGAAGTAATCAGCGGCGCATCGACTCTTTGGTTTCCTGTCTTGTCGAACTTGTATGGCGAGGAAACCTCGCCACAGTTCGCCGCTCCAGGTTGTGTGCGACAGCGACGCAT
>JAJAZF010000268.1 GCA_026785875.1 Chamaesiphon sp.
GGTGAGTCGATCGTAATTAGCAGGGATAAAATCATAGTAGTCCCCACCAACATGATTGGCATTGAGGTAGCAAGCGGCTAATTCCAAACCTGGAATATCTGGGAATTTCTTGGGTAATAACCGTTCTTGAATTTCGGCACCGATTTCCAACTCGCGATTGAGTCGTTCTTTTTTGCGTAATTCTACAGTTAGTTCGTCATTATGGATGGCTACGGCAGTTTGATCGGCAACTAATTGTAATAGCTTTTGGCGATCGACAGTCCATTCATAAGCGGGATTGCGCGAAAATACATATAATCGACCGCGTTCGCCACTTTCGAGTAGAATTGGCGTTCTAAAAATCTTAATTCTATAGTCGAGATTCAGCTCAATTCTGCTTTCTAGTTTTTCCCAAAAATCAGCCTGAAAATTAATATCTTTGCCTGGAGATACATCTGTCAGGGTTTTGATAATTGCTACTTCGATCTGTCGGCGCAGATCGTTACAGCTACCTTCCCCCTGACAATGTAGCTGTTGACTCTGTAGTTGTCCATTTTTTTTGAATAGAATAATTGCCCCACCTTCACTATCTGTAACCCGCGTTACCATCAGGGGAATTAATTCTAGAAACTGGTTGAGATTCTTAAAGCTCCGTAGGGCAAAACCTAAATTGCTCAGTAACTCGTGGGTTTTCTTTTGTTGGCGATTGAGACTCGCCACTAGTTCTTGAAGAGCAGCTACTGACGCAATTTGTGGTTCATAATTCATCATTTATAATTCCTAACCACTTAATAAAGCCTCAACAAATTCATAGCTGGAAAATGGTCGTAAATCTTCGATACCTTCGCCAGCCCCAATAAACCGAATGGGTAGCCCCAGTTGTTGAACTACAGCCAGAGCCACACCACCTTTAGCTGTACCATCTAACTTGGTTAATACCACTCCGCTCAACTTTGCCGCTTCAGCAAATACCTGCGCCTGACGCAGACCGTTTTGCCCCAGAGTAGCGTCGAGTACAAGTAAAGATTCTATCTGAGCATTGGTTGCTTGTTTATCTATAATCCGACGGATTTTGCTCAACTCATCCATCAGGTTTTTCTTGTTTTGTAGTCGTCCGGCAGTATCGACTAATAGTAGCTCAGTTCCTCGCGCTTGAGCTGCACTGATGGCATCATAAACAACTGCGGCGGGGTCGGTATTTTGTCCGGGGTTGGCGATTACTTCAATGCCACTACGTTGTCCCCATACTTGTACTTGTTGGACGGCGGCGGCGCGAAAGGTATCACCAGCCGCAATCAGACATTTATAACCCGATGCTTGAGTCATATGGGCGAGTTTACCAATAGTAGTAGTCTTGCCTACTCCATTGACTCCCACCAGCAGCCAAATATTTAATTGGTTCTGGATGGGGAGAAATTCTTGAGTGTAGTTTTCTTGCAGGGGTTTGTCGAGTAAGTCGCGTAAAATTTGCTTGAGATAAGCGACTGCTTCCTCTGGCGGTAAGGATTCCTCGCGTAATTTTGCCTGCAATGTTTCAATTACATAGTCGGTTGCTTCGACACCGACATCTGCTTGTAGTAGTAGAGTTTCGATCGATTCTACCGCATCAGCATTGAGTGGGCCTTGTCCGATTAGTGCTTTAAATTGATTGACAAATCCTCGGCGAGTTTTGTCTAAGCCTTGACGTAATTTTTTGAGCCAGTTAATCTCATCTAGAGATACTTGCTCTGGTGTCCGTCCTTGATCTGCGAGGACTTTTGCCGACCAGAGGAAGTCATCATCGAGCGCGATTTCGGGCGTGGGGGCCTCTGGTTCGAGGGTTTTGATCGCCGTTGCCTTGAGCTGCTCTAGTCGCTGCTGACGGTCATCTCGCGCCCAAATGGGGATGTTCTCGGTGACTACTGGCGTTGCTTCTGGTGCTTCGCTCCTTACTGGAGCAGAATTATCGACCGCTACCTCGATTTCAGGTGCGGTTGTTTGTGGCTCGACATCAGTGATGGCTGCGGTTTCTAGTAGCTTAGGAGCGGTAGTTTCGACTGTAGCTGATTCATCCGATCTAGTCTCGTCCGCCTCGACTACTGCTACTGATGATGATTCCTGCTGCTGCTGAATATTCTGATAAGCAGCTTTTGCCCAGGCTAAATAGTCTGTCGCCACCGCCTCACTAGTCTCTGGTTCTGTTGGCTCGTCTTCAACTACAGCAGGTGTTGCTACCTGCTCTGAATCTTGTACTTGCTCGGATTCGGATTTATCGAACTTCCGACGAAACCAATTGAAAACCATAGTAAATTATGAGGAATAAGGGATGAATTATGGTGGCTACCAAGGCGGTGGAAATACTAGCAGTGGGTGAAACCGTTACTATAGTCTAAACCTCTGACTTTAATTGTTCTGTGACTCGACGCAGGACACCGTTAATTAACTTTCGTCCTTGGTCGTCACTATAGCGTTTTGCTAATTCGATCGCTTCATTAATGGCGATCCGTTCTTCCAATCCGAGATATACCATTTCAGCTACTGCCAATCTGAGGATATCTCGATCGATCTTGGGTAAACGACCTAGCTGCCAATCTACAATACTTTTACCTAAAAGTGTGTCGATATCGGCAGTTTGTTCGGTAGTTTTGACCAATAATTGTAGAGCATAATTACGGACATCAGGACGATTGAAATTGTTAATTAATTCAGGCATTTCTAAGGCGTGTCCCAACCTGTCGATCGCTTTTTGAACTAATTCGCTGGCTGCTGTGGTCATCACTCTAGCACTCTCAACGTCACTAGCTCTGGTTTGACTATTTAGCAGTCTGTCATTACTGCGCTGTAATTCTGCGGTGGCGGCTTCTAGTGCCTCTTGAGTCTCTTCGCGCAGGGTGGAGATCGCGTTGAGCATCATTTCTTCTAGCGTCAACTGCAATTCGCGCGGCTGTGCTTGCGCCAACTTCCTTTGTGCCTTCGATAACTGGGGTAGAGCT
Source organism: Chamaesiphon sp. (assembly GCA_026785875.1). Lineage (GTDB taxonomy): Bacteria > Cyanobacteriota > Cyanobacteriia > Cyanobacteriales > Chamaesiphonaceae > Chamaesiphon. Next base: position 2,952 of record JAJAZF010000268.1, read on the forward strand.
AGCAGGGCTAACTCACGAGCGATGGTTTGAGCTTTCATAGACGAAGGGCGCAGGTAGCAGTAGCAAAGCTCCAGATCATACCACATTTATCAAACAGATCTCGATCGTGATTCGGATGCCCCAGGAGATTGATGATTGTAGTCACTCCGTCACAAAAATAGTCGGATCTGATAAGATCGTCAATGAGGAGACAAAACATGAAAATTATAGTTAGTCAATCTAAATTTGTCAGATTTATAGATCGCTGTGGTGGCGCGCATGTTCGGTTATTGAGCCTAATTAATCGACAACTAGCGATCGGGTTTTGGGCGATCGCGATCGCTTTATCTGGTTGTGTCAAGTATGATACTGGGGTGAATTTTTCTAGTCTCAACTCTGGAGAAATTGTCGAACATATCCAACTGAGCGAACAATTAAATAGTTTTAGTCAAAATGCGGTAACAGCCTGGATAGCTAGTATCGAGCAGCGGACAATCCAAGCACAAGGTCATTTAGAACGTTTAAACGATCGCGAACTCCAGATAATTATTCCTTTTAATAATGCTCAAGAGTTAGTTACTAAGATCGATCGATATTTTAATCCCGCTCCGGCTAATGCGGATCGCTCCAAGTTCAATGCTCATATGCAGGTAAATCAGCTCAACTTCCTATTAGTAGTCAGAAATCATCTTACCTATGATATCGATCTTCGTTCTTTATCATTAGCAGAGCCTTTGAGCAAGATCGTCGATTCCACACCAAAACTCTCTGTTACACCAAATAACTTTGTCGATCTCGATTTTAGTCTTCAAAGTCCTTGGAGTGTCAAGAATGGGAATACTAATAATGTCGTCAGCGTCAAAGCTATTAGCGATCGACAAATGACGTGGTACTTAAAACCTGGAGAACTAAATCATATTGATGCGATCTTTTGGCTGCCCAATTCATTAGGAATTGGGGCAATACTCATCATTTTAGTTAGCGGTACTGGCTACTATCTCAAATACCGTCAACTACCTTGGCAGCTCCAATCTAAATAGATAGATTAATTAATGTTATTAAATTTAGACACGGAAAGTAATAAAAAGCTAGCTGTCTGGGGAATCGCGATCGTTTGTTTAGGATCGATCGGGCTACGATTTTGGGGATTGGGGAGATTTAATGTATTTGTATTTGATGAATTTTACTATGCTAAATTTGCGAATAATTATCTCACCAATACCAAGTTCTTTAATTCACATCCGCCCCTGAGCCAGTATTTAATCGCGATCGGCATTTGGATTGGCGATCGATTGCCCATCGGACAGGACACCACAAATACCCTCACAGGTTCGCTGCATTCAACTTTTAGTTATCGGTGGATGAATGCCTTGTTTGGTTCGTTTATTCCGCCCATAGTTGCGGCTTTAGCTTATCAATTAAGTTACCGAATGAGCTATGCTTTTTTAGCTGCATTGTTTATTAGTTTAGATGGACTATTTCTGATTGAGTCTCGCTATGCTCTAAATAATATCTATTTGGTTTTCTTTGGATTATTGGGACAGTTATTGGTAGTCATAGCTAGCAAGACTACTCAAGATCGTCGCTTGCTGCTCGTAGGTGCTGGCATATCTTTTGGAGCATCAGCAGCATGTAAATGGAATGGTTTGTGGTTCTTATTGGGTATATATGCTTTACTAGTTATCGCGAAGCTATGGCAAATAATTAGGTCAGAGCGTCAATCTTCAATTATTACTAATTCAATATTAGATCGATTCGCCACCATTGGTATAATTGAGATCGTCATTTGCCTAGTAGTTACTCCGATTGCTATCTATAGCTTACTATGGATTCCCCACCTCATTCAAAATCCCACGCCCAATTTTATCGACGTGCAATTGTGGATTCTCAACTATCATGAAAAAGTTGGTAATGGAGCTAAAATCCATCCCTACTGTGCAAATTGGTATACTTGGCCGTTACTGATGCGTCCTTTAGCTTACTATTTTAAACAGTATAAACCTGACTATTATTATGATGTCCATGCGATGGGAAATCCCCTCCTATGGTGGTTTGCTCTAGTGGCAATTTTTGGCTCGATTTGGTTAATTATCAAAGGCTTTACCGTAAAACCAATTAGAGAGCTAAATATCGATCGGCTGAATGTGCCATTATTTATAGTAGTTAACTATGCTGCTAACTTATTACCCTGGGTGAAAGTTACTCGTTGCTTGTATATTTATCACTATATGGGTGCAGTCTTATTTGCCATCATGGGGTTAGCATGGCTGGTAGATTTGGGGTTACGGAGTAGTTCTAAATTCTGGCAAGCAGCAGGATTGACCACAATTTTTAGTATTGCAGCTTCGTTTGTATTTTGGTTGCCGATTTATCTGGGATTATCGATCGAAAAGTCAGATTTGGCTCTGCGGCTCTGGAATTTCTGGATCTTCAATTGGATCTGACTCAGCTTCGACAGATATTGGTGAGGATGGGCGGGTTTGTTCTGATTTGGTAGTGCTAGGCGGGAACTTCTAGCATAAACCCGCCCCTACATTTCATATATAGCAACCGCCAAGGGCGTTAGGACATATTACAATCGATTGTCGATTGCCTTGGCGGTTGGGGCGGGTTTTGTTCTGAAGTTATCGGTAAATTTCGGGCATCTCTAGCATAAACCCGCCCCTACAATCGATGTCCTAA
>JAJAZF010000269.1 GCA_026785875.1 Chamaesiphon sp.
AGTAGATACCCTCGTCCAAGTTGTCCGCTGTTTTGAAGACGATGATATCATCCATGTATCGGGGGTCGTCAATCCTCAGCAGGATATTGAAATTATTAATCTAGAATTGATTCTGGCAGATATCGACCAAATTGAGAAGCGAATCGATCGAGCGCGGAAGACAGCCAGAACCAGCAAGGAAGCCCAAATCGAAGTCGTCGCCTTGGAAAAACTGCTAACGGAGCTAAGTGCAGGAAAAGCAGCCCGACAAGTCGAATTGAGTGAAGAAGAAAGCGAAAGTGTTAAGGGTTTAGGATTGCTCACCCGTAAGCCGATGATCTACGCCGCAAATGTTTCGGAAGAAGACTTAGCCACAGGTAATAAATTTGTCGAGCAAGTGAAAGCGTTTGCAGCTAAAGAGGGCGCACAAGTCACCATCGTCTCTGCTCAAGTAGAAGCCGAACTCGTCGAGCTACCTGAAACTGAAAAAGCCGAATTTCTCGAATCATTGGGTGTAGCTGAAGGCGGCTTGAAATCTCTCATCCGAGCTACCTATCACTTACTTGGACTCCGTACCTACTTTACTACTGGGCCAAAGGAAACCCGCGCCTGGACGATTAAAGTGGGGATGTTAGCACCTCAAGCGGCGGGAGTGATTCACTCTGACTTCGAGCGTGGCTTCATTCGTGCCAAAACGATCGGGTATGCTGATATGGTCGCCACCGGATCGATGCAAGCAGCTAAAGATAAGGGGTTACTTCGGAGTGAAGGCAAGGAATATTTAGTTCAAGAAGGCGACATTATGGAGTTTCTGCATTCTTAACAAGGAAACCCTCACACGATCGTGTGAGGGTTCTTGATCCGAAAATATTATTCAAGCTTTTTCGACTTATAAATCGGGATGATAGGATTTGAACCTACGACATCCTGCTCCCAAAGCAGGCGCGCTACCAAGCTGCGCTACATCCCGTTATTAATATCATCATAACATACTATCGCTGGGATCGATCGATAATATCTCAAACATTCCGATCTCTAGTCAGGATACCAAAACATTCCCTTAATTCCTTCAGGATCTTCAACAAACCCCATTCCACTATAAAAACCCACTACATGGGCATCCGCAAACAGCGTGATATTACTGATATCCTCAGCTCGAATCTTATCGATCGTATATTTCATCATTGCCTTACCCAGTTGCTGACCCTGAAAATCAGGATGAACAACCACATCCCAAACAGTTGCATTAAAAGCCCCATCGGACGTAGCACGAGCAAACCCAATCATTCTTTTAGTCGCCCCTCTGACTTCCCACATCGAAACCACAATAAAACTATTCTGGAGAGCCTTCTTGACCTTCCGCAATGGGCGACGAGACCAGCCAACAATATCACATAGTTCCTCCAACTCATACAAGTCGAGGTCTCGATCGGTACTAAAAAAGACCTGAGTATTTGGAGGTAGATTAATTCCAGTTACTTTAACAGCAGTACTGACAGACGCACTAGCTTTAGATTCAGCAGCCGTATCGCCACCACTAAATAAACTCTTCCAAAAAACCATGTGGTGTGGACAAAAAGATAATGAATGATTGCAATTCCCAACTCTCGCCAGCCATACAGCTATCAAAGAGTTACCAAAAATCATAACATTATTTCTCAGGGAAGTCCCGCTCCCTACCATCATCTAGCGCAAATAATCGCCCAATTTAGCGAGACCGGATCGAAATTGCTGACTTACCACATTAAACTTAGATAGTTGTCATCTCACCGCCCTTGTTCGATCGTCACCGCCCAATTGCCACGATAAACCTGCACCCTAAACAACTCCGGATCTAGCAAAGCTAAATTTTTCAGATGACCGAAATCAACCTTGATCGATACCAACATATATTAGTCGTCGATCTCGAAGCCACCTGCTGCGATCTCCAAAGCATCTCCCGCCACCAGATGGAAACCATCGAAATCGGCGCAGTCATGGTAGCCACTGACAGCCTCGAAATCGTCGATGAATTTCAAACATTCATCAAACCCTTACGCCATCCCTTGCTCACCGAATTTTGTCTAAATCTAACTTCCATTACCCAAATCCAAGTTGACAAAGCTCCTACCTTTCCAGATGCGATTAAACTCTGGCAACCTTGGCTATCTCAATTCGACAAAACTATCTTTGGCTCTTGAGGTGACTACGATCGCAAACAACTCCAACAAGACAGCAAACACCATCACATCGATCTTCCTTATCCAGTCTCCAGCAACCATGTCAACCTCAAAGAAATCTTCAGCACCACTCAAAGACTAAACAAACGTTACGGTATGGCTCAAGCCCTTAACCTAGCCAACATCGAGCTAGCTGGCACTCATCATCGCGGTATCGACGATGCCCGCAATATCAGTAAGCTTTTACCTTATATCCTCGATCGACAGAAAATTCCCAATATTAGTAATGCCTGAACCAACGGCAAATATCGCTAAAAGCTACCTGCTGGCGGAGATTCTTCACATCTGCATCCAACTGTTCGATCTGTTCGCGGATCGCCGAAAGCTCCTTAGAAACTGCCAAAATATCTCTAACAGAACCAGATCGCTCCATAATTTTCCGTGTCAAATCCTCTTGCTGGCGAAGATTCTTCAGCCGTGCATCCCTATCGACAATTTACGACGTTACGTCCTCAGACTTTACCCCTTGACTCTCCACCCGACCCAATTTGGCAATTTCAGCCACAGTCGCGTCCAAAACCTTACTAGGTAACTTTAGTACCAAAGTATCCTGACGATTCCGCTCGTTATCTGAAGATCGATCGTCCTGAAAATCATAGATATCGCCCTGCTTACTCTGCACGATCTGGCGAAGTTGCACCATCATCCTATCGATCGACTCCAGCCGCAGCCACAGTTCTGCCGTTTTGATTAATTGGGGTCTTTGAGTTATCGATCCAGCTTTATTGGCACGCTCGGTTACTTCCTGTTTATTGGCAAGATTAACATCGCCCATCGCTGGATCGGCATTTGAACTCGCAGCCGATTCCATTGGTTGTGAATTCACTGAACTCGCACGATCCGTATTTGCACGTCCACAGCTATTAAGAGTCAAGCTCCCACCGACCACTAAACCAATTATTAATCTTGCTTGCCGATCCCAGTATCGTAAACCATTCATTACCCTCACACTCCAAGCTTGTTTTGAACTCACTTTGGGTGTTGCTACAAGAGTAAGCTGAGTAACTAAGCAGCCGCCAAGGAGGTTAGGACATAGATTGTAGGGGTGGGTTTATGCTAGAAATTCCCGCACTGCACCGATAGCTTTAGGACAAAACCCACCCCTACCGACAAGGCAATCGATCTCATTTTTCTGATGTCCTAATGACCTTGGCGGTTGCTATACGTGCTGTTAGGCAACAATTAGGCGGATTTCATGGGAATTTTGCAAATAATTTAGCAAAACATAGAGACAACAGCCCTCAAAATCGACTCAAACCCTGATTCACACTGCAAAAAACCAATTTCGCCCAAACAGTTGACAAACCCCAGTGGTTCAAGTTATATTAATAAAGCGGTCGAGGGAAACAGCCCATAGCGAACGACGCAAGTCGCTCCTAGAGCCAATCTCTTTACTCTGAACCTAGACAACTATATAG
>JAJAZF010000270.1 GCA_026785875.1 Chamaesiphon sp.
GGAATAACTCACCCAACACCTTAGCTTGAGGCTTACTTACCGCTGCTATCCTGCCATTAACGATCTCGTTCACGACTTAAAAAAGACCCACAATCTATTTATGCCCTGGGGCGATTTAGATGAAGTAATCGCGAAGATCCTCAAGATTGCCGAAAACTATCAAGTCAACTGAGATCCATCACGTCCCCTACGGTATCCAAAATATCACATTCGCCCTCCAATATTCCCCCCGCAAAACATTAGCGATCGAAGTCCATCCCGATCGTATTATCTTTAAAGCTCCCACAGATGCAACTATAGAATCGATCGAATCTTAAATCTTAGATTGGTGTATTATACTGTTCGATCGCTTCAAATAATGCCTGGAAATTACCTTGTCCAAATCCCTTTGCCCGATTGCGGCGTTCAATCACTTCAAAAAAGAAGGTTGGAGATTCAAAGATTGGCTGAGTAAATATCTGTAGTAGGATCTCTTCAGGTGTTGATGTAGACCAATCTATCAAAATTTGGAGCTGTTCGAGTTGTTGCCATTCATCATTAGTTAATATGAGATTTTGTTCGGTTCTAGCCCTACTTTGTAAGTTAACATAATAAGTCTGTGGAATCGGTAGAAAAGCTAAGTGTTGCTGTTGCATTTTATCGATAGTTTCTAGAATACTATTAGTTTGGAGGGCAATATGTTGAATGCCTGCACCTCGATTAATATCTAAAAACTCTTGAATTTGCGAGTTAACAGAAGTAGGCTCATTAATATTAAACCTAATCTTCCCACAGGAACTAATTAAAGCTTTACTCACCAATCCCGATTTCTGAGTCTGAATATCAAATGTCTGCTGTACTTGAAAATCAAACAGATTTTGATACCAGAGCGTAGCTAGTTCTAGTTCGCCAACCCCAACATTCAATACAATGTGATCGATACCTGAAATCGTCTGATTCGGGACGAATAAATCGGGGATCTGTTCTAATGGAGCTTGAATAATTGTATGCTCGATCGCACCCCAACTCTGAATTCTCAACCACGGCAATCGATCTAGCTCCGAAGAAACTGCCACAATTTCGATTTCCAATCGCTCTATTTTTCGCCTAATTTCTGCTAAATCCGCCACTCTAAACGAGACATCTTTTACCCCAGACGGATGTAGCTTGAGATACTCCGCGACGGGACTAGCTAAACTGAGTGGTGAGGATATTGAAAATAATAGGTGAGAATTACCAACTAGATACTCGATCGTATGTTCGTTCGATCGTTCACCTAGATTTTGTAATCCCATTTGCGCTACTAATAAGTCCAGTGTTTTAGTAGCATCTACAACATAGAAATGAATGCAATCTATTTCCATAAAGTCAAATTCTAACGATCGTGTCAAAAGGATTGAAGCTTAAATTTTAATTAAAAAGTGATGCTTGAACTAAACATTAGAGTGTTGAAAGCATAAAATATGACTGTCATAATCTCAACTCCCACCATAATCAATAAAAGTCATAAATTTAAGACAATCTAATGAGTAAAAAAGCATTAAATTATTACCCATCTTGCTTAAAAGACGATATTTATGAGCTGATAGTTCGCAACTTAACAAAAGTCAGGGGTTTAAATCCCTACTCTCACAACTTCGTCTCGATCGCTAAACCGTTGGCACCGACGGTTTAGCGAATCGCTGTCAACTATCAACTGTTTAATTTATTTTGTGGCTGCAATCAGACCAAAGCGAATCAATCCACTCCGATAACCTTCACTCATCAATCGTAATGACATCGCCGCCTCGATCGTTTTCCGACCTGCCTTGAATAGCCCAAATATAGCCTGAGGCGTAATCGCCGAATCGATCACTACATCCCAAAATGGAGCAACTGCGGTAGACCAATCATCAGCACGCAAATCTTTGAATCCACAGGCTGTAACGATTTCGGTGTATTCTGGCAACGAAATTACATATGGCAAACAATAAACCCGATAAATATCCTGTAAATGCTTTTGCTCCTCAACCGTCAGGGGAGTTGTCGGTGTCGTCGGACGATGGCACCAGGTGACAAAAATCAGCTTTCCACCTGGTTTCAATACTCGATAACACTCTTGTAAAAATTTCAGCTTATCTGGCATGTGTTCGCCACTTTCCAACGACCATACCAAGTCGAAACTATCATCAGCAAATGGCATCGCTAACGCGTTCGCCACCTGAAAATCAGTCTTTGCTTGTAAACCCGCCGCTCGCGCTCGTTCCTTGGCTCGATTGGCTTGAACTGGCGAAAGGGTAATTCCCGTTACCCTAGCACCAAATTTTTCGGCCAAATAGAGGCTGCTGCCACCAATTCCACATCCAACATCGATAATATTCTGGGGTCGATCGATGGTGAAATTACCAGCCCAATTAAGTACTTCTTCAATCAGGTCGATTTGTGCCTGACGACGATCTAGTTTATAGTTGCCATCTTCACCATAGTAGCCGTGGTGCATGTGCTCGCCCCAAATTCCTTCCCACAGATCGCTCGAAGCATCATAGAATTCTTGAATTTGTCGATCCAGTTCGGTACTCATTTAGGAAATCTCGGCTGATAGTCTGCTCACACATTGTAACAAATTGCTCTGACTACGTTTCGGTCTATCCCATTGGAGCGCACGATCTAGGTGTCTCGATCGAGATTTTAGCGACGAAAATATCCTCAAATCGAGCGATACGTTACCAGTAGTTTTAGGAGCGATTAGATAACATTTAAATATTATTTTCTATATCGATAGCGAGTATCTTTTTTGAGCGAAATGTGCATGGTTAGTATTTTAGTTGGATGACGATCGCGCTACTCGCCAATTGTTGATATTTGCGCTCAAAGGGGGAATGATAGTAACAAAGTTCTGTAAAAGATGGCAGTGATGGTTTCACCTACCCTGACTATATCCGGCAAAGCTGTAGTCCGAAGCCAAATGTTTACGAGCTGGCAAATGGATCTGACCGATCGATCTCTGACTCTAGAGCAACTGCTAACTCAGATCGTCACATCGGAAATCCAGGCTTTTGGCGATCGACAAGCCGATCGCCGCCTGACAAAAGTATTAGGATTAGTCGATATTGAGATCGATCGGTTATCCTCGTCCAGAAATGCTCACCGAGGCTCCAGATACATTCGACCGAATCGTTGGTATTTTCCCCCGTTGGCAATTCAAGGAGCGGAAATTACCCAAGTTAGTTTGGGATTGGCTGGAATTCACTGCATCTCAAGAGACAATCGCAGGTACTTTATATCGATATTTGGGAGATCGATCTCCCAAATTGATGATTCCCTATCTCGCCGCTGGCGATGCTTATCTCCGCGCCACCATCGCCAAAGATTTAGCAAAGATTCAGCCTTGGGATGAGGAAATTCGCAATACTTTATTCCACCTAACTGGAGATGCGAGTAGCTATGTGCGCCAGGAGATTTTGGAGATATTAAACAAATGCCAAATCGAGAAATCTGAAGCCATACATTTAATCGGCTTACTAACTCGTAAATCTAGCGACTTGCGCCAAGGGATTTTGGGCTTATTACTCAAGCAGTCAGATAAAGATGCGATCGATTCAGCTCAAGCATTGCTAGCTGCTAAAAATATTTTACAGCGACAGGCTGGTTTAGATTTATTAGCGGAATTAGTCAAGAGTAATAGATTTGTACATGAGTGTCGATCGATCGCACAAACCTATCGAGCCGAGCGCGGTGAGAAAATTACTAACGCCGAGACTCAACTGCTAGAAAGAATTTTCGTTAAAGAATCTCAACCCGCTACATTGCAAGATGCTTTAGGCTTAGTAAATCTCGCAGATCTATTTGTACCTCAGCCTGTGACTTACTCTGAGCCTGTCGAAATCAATACGGCTGCGGCTAAAAGTAGCTTACTTGCGATCGACGAATTAATTCACCAACACCGTCAAACCCCAATTCAAATTCCTAATTATCAAAATGAAATTGAAGAGGAATTGCTAGGTAATCTAACGTGGAGATTCCCCTCTATCGATCCGAAACTATCCATAGCAGAAAATTCAGCTCGTTTGCCTCTGGCGGATGTTTGGGAAAATTGGTATCAAGGTAAAAGAGCCAAAGATGAAGATGGTTTAGAACTAATTCGATCGCACCTCGCTATCAGGCAAAGATAGATCGCTCGCTAGTAACGATACACCTGTAGAGTTTGCCCGCCAAGTTCGAGCGGCGAAAATTAGTGAGGAAAAGCTGATTCAATTCGCCTTTTATGCGCCCCAATGGGTGAATTATATTCAACATACCCTCGATCTCCCTGGCTTCGCCGAAGGTGTCTGGTGGATTCACACCCACACCAAAGACAGCAATTGGTCTGTCGAACAGGATGTCCGAGAAATCTGGGTCGCTCAAATTGCCGAACGCACTCCACTCTCGGCTGATAGTCTCATCGATGGAGCCGTTGATGTGGAATGGTTCCAGCGAGTATATGCGATCTTGGGTGCAGAGCGTTGGCAACAGTTGGATAAAGCCGCTCGATATGCCTCCAGCGGCGGCGGACATCAACGGGCGAAACAATTTGCCAATGCGATGTTAGGACAGATAAATAAAGGGGAATTAATCGATCGCATTGTCAAGAAACGCCATCAAGATTCGATCCGCGCTCTGGGACTCTGCCCACTGGATTCCGGTAAACAACGAGAAACCGACATCCTAGCCCGTTACAAAACTTATCAGGAATTTCTCAGAACTAGTAAAAAATTTGGTGCCCAACGTCGAGCCAGCGAAAAACTATGTGTTGAAATCGGCATGGAAAACCTCGCTCGTACAGCCAGATTTACAGATCCGCAGCGACTCAAATAGGCGATGGAAGCCGTCGAAATCGCGGATTTGGTTATAGAGCCGCAGGTAGTATTAATTGATGATACCACAGTAAGTTTGAGCATTTTCACCCAAGGAAAACCAGAAATTACCATCGAAAAAGCTGGAAAAAACCTCAAAGCCATCCCTGCCAAACTCAAGCAAAATCCCGACATCGCCGCCCTCACGACTTGCTCGTTACCAAAGAATGGCATCTCTGGCAACATGAATGTTTCACCAGCAAACGCCAGCAACCCTTCAAACAAGTCTTCCGCGAACTTTATGTCGTAACTAAAGGCGAACAAACTAAGACAGGCTCCAAACGCTATGAAGGTCATCAGGTAAATCCCCGCCAAGCGATCGCCCTATTGGGACAACGCGGTTGGATCTCCTCCCCCGACGAAGGCTTGCGTCGCACCTTCCACCAAGAAGGCTTAATCGCGATCGTCTCCGTTGCCAACGGCTACTACACCCCAATGGACGTGGAAGGCTTGACCATCGACAGGCTTAACTTCTACAAACGCGACGAGTGGAAACCCCTTCCCCTCGCCGACATCCCACCTCGCATCTTCAGCGAAGTCATGCGCGACCTCGATCTAGTTGTCAGCACAGATTTTAGCGTAGATTGAGGAGAATAACGATCGATGACTTATCAAATTAGGGATGGAATATAGATCGAGCATCAACAATATGTAATTGAGGGATGCACAGATCGGGAAGAATTATTTAATCCTAACGCTGATAGTATTCAAGCAGTCGGAGCTTCTACTGCTTGTTATCGTGGATTTTACTGTAATTACGCAATTCTCGATCGACAATTACTATTAATGAGCGTCAACATCGAACCAAATATGTCCGATCGTCTGAAATTCAAATATGGTAGAAGCGAAAGACTACTATTCGGTAAATCTCCATAGCTAAGTAACGCTAGGGTAGGTACAGCTTGGATCTATCGAGACTTATATCATTCGATATATTTTCATCATCAATATTAGCGATGTAGAGTGGGCACTACCCAAAATCTAGGTTTTAGGCATCTATCCCATGAATATTCATGCCTAGCGACTTAAACTCGCTCGATTCTGCTGAAGTTGCTCGATCGAGTTCTAATCACGACCCCGATTTGGTTTTCAATCTACAAATCCAATTGTCTCACGATCCAAATATCCAGCCAGAGCCATTTCAATTACCACCTCAACTGGAAAATCTATGTCGATTAGGCAGAGCCTACGCTTCGCAAACGATTCGACGATCGAGGATCGTGTAGCTGCGATCGAGCGAGTAACCAACTGGTGAACGATCGTGTTAAATTAGTAACACTGCTAACCTACATTGATGAACAATGGTGGTTAGACCGAATCGATCGTGCAAATGGCTTGCTAAATTTTAATCTTCGATTTGTATGACGGTCGATTGGTATCAGTATCTAGTCCTAGCAGAATATCTGTATGATAACCGCGATACTTTTCCCGATCTAGAAGCTTGTCTTAGAGCAGCAATAAGTAAGGCATATTATGCAGCATTCTGTTCGGCGCGTAATTATGCTAGAGATTTCGATCGATTAGTTTTAGATGAGACTGCTTAAGATCATGGCTCTATCAAAAAACATTATATTCGTGCCCCCAATCCTAAAAATAGACAAGTTGGTAATTCATTAGACAGATTAAGAGACTCAAGAAATCAGGCTGAAGCTTCGGCACGGGTACGGATGTCACGATCGCCGCAAGTGATATTACGCTGATTTCGGGGGACTTGCAGGGGATTGTGACGGCAATTCGGCTCAGTTCAATTTTGCCGACGAGTACGGCTCAAATGCAACACTCACCGACTAGTAGTTCATTTCGGAGCATCGAGCAGCCTTTACCCCTCAAAATAGGTGTAATCCTCGGATGAGAATGTTTCGGGGAGTAATTGAAGTAAAAACAGCTAAATCTCTGCCTATTGAGAGAGATCGTATTTAAAAAATCTCCCTCAAAAATCCGTCTGTTGACGGATGGATTTTTAGTGTTACTTTCAGTAATACTAAAAGATATAAATTAGAATTAAATTTAATAATAACACTATAGTTTATAAAATATTTAGGATAACACTGGAAATCCTCATGAAATCATGAAAGAACTGAAAATGGAAACACGATCCATTGTGACTCAGACATCTAATTCAATTGCTCAAAGTCAGCAAGGAATTGGCACCGCTCCCTTAATAAATACAGTTTTTTTAAATATCGCGATCCTGGCGACCTGTTTTGCGCTAATTATTCCAATTTATGCTTATATTTCCAAGCGAAGACAGCAGAAATTTAACCATCAGCAGCATCACAAGGTTGCGTGTCATCGTTGTAAATATTTTAACAGCAATCACTATCTTCAGTGTACTCTCCACCCAAAGACAGTAATGACCAAAGAAGCAATTGATTGTAAAGATTACTGTCCAAATCCTCAGACAAAAAGGTTTGAAGATCTGAAAAAATCGTTCCCGATCTTCCGCAATATCTTTCGTGACTAAATCGCTAAAACGGGCATACATGTCTCGATCGAATGTCTTGTCGTTTTTTTATTCGGGGGGAACCCCCGAATAAAAACGCCGCTCTATTTTGATGCTACGGTGGATCGAATAAATAGAGTACAGGTATGGGCGATAATTTTGTGGCAAAGAGAATCAGATCCTAATTCAGCACAGCTTGTATTTGAATCGATCGAGATTGCCACAATTTAGAGAGTAATAGATCCATTAGCTAGAGAAATTAGATGATTACCGTCCACCACTTAAATAATTCTCGTTCCCAGCGGATCTTATGGATGCTAGAAGAACTCGGGCTGGAGTATGACATCAAGTATTACGAGCGCGATCCCAAAACCATGTTAGCACCAGCCTCCCTGCGTCAGGTGCATCCACTCGGTAAATCGCCAGTCATCACTGACGGAGAGCTAACTTTGGCAGAGTCTGGAGCCATCATTGGGTACTTGGTGGACAAATATGGTCGAGGGCGATTTGCGCCTTCACCTGATACACCGGAGCGGTTGCGATACACTTACTGGCTACATTATGCTGAAGGCTCGGCGATGCCACCGCTGTTACTGAGATTGGTATTCGATCGGATCGAGCAAGAGCCATTACCATTTTTGATCAAACCGATTGCCAAGCTAATATCGAGTCGGACGAAGAGTTCCTTTATTACGCCGCAGATCGCCCAGCATTTTGACTACTTAGAAGCAGAGCTAGGAAAAAACTTGTGGTTTGTCGGCGACGAATTCACCGCAGCCGATGTTCAGATGAGCTTTCCGATCGAGATGGCAGGTATCGATGCTAGCCGACCAAAATTGACCGCATATCTACAGACTATTCACGCCCGCCCAGCCTATCAACAGGCATTAGCACGAGGTGGCAAATACGAGATTCCTAGTTAAACACTCAACTCTCAACTGTCCCCCCTAGCTCGAACGAATCAAAAGTACCAGTTAGTTTTTTTTGCTCTCTATCTAATGGTACTAGTTAGATCGGCAGATCGAAGGATGTATGAGATTGGTAAAAATTGTATGTTTGAATAGTCAATCGGTTTTGACAATATCATTAATAGGATTTAAAAAAATGACTCTTCACAGAATTAGAGACTTCTACCCAGACTATAAGGAACACTTTGGCGATCGCGATGTCAAAGGATTAGACCTATATGCTGGAAATGACAAAATTGGCTCTGTCGATGATGTTTTAGTCGATGATGAAGGACAATTCCGCTACTTAATTATCAACACTGGGGGCTGGATTATTGGCAAAAAAGTGCTGATGCCGATCGGTCGCGCCCGGATTGATAACACCGCCAAACGAGTCTATGCCGACAGCCTCACCAAGGCACAAGTCGAAGCACTGCCCGAATTTAATGATGACATGACGGTCGATTACGAGCATGAAGAACAGGTGCGGGGCGTTTATCGTGCTGCTACGCCAACTGCACAGGGCGTTGGTTATGCTGGCTCCGCTACTGCGCCAGCTACTACAAATACTCTACCCACGATCGGTGTCGAACAAGGTTATGCAGGATACGATCGCGATAGCTATGCCTATGCAAAGGAACCCGATTTATATGCGATCGATGATAACAATCATCCTAACCTGAAACTTTATGAAGAACGGTTAGTTGCAGGGAAAACTCGTCAGAAGACCGGAGAAGCCGTCATCAGCAAACATATTGAAACTGAGATTGCCAAGGCTTCTGTACCGATTGAGAAAGAGCGAGTGGTGATTGAGCGAGTTCCAGTAAATTCTCAAACCGCAGTCACTCCAGGCGAAGCTAACTTTAAGGAAGGTGAAGTTTCACGGATGGAGATCTATGAAGAAGTACCTGAATTTCACAAAGAGGCTTTTGTACGTGAGGAAATCCGCGTTAGTAAGGTTGTAGATAAAGAGACTGCTACTGCTCAAGAGACTCTACGTCGCGAAGAAATAGATGTAGATACTCAAGGCAATCCGGTAGTTGACAAAAAAATCTAAGTTGAATAGCTGCTTAGATTAGCAAAATTTAGTGCGAATGAACGCAATTGCAGACAGGTAAATAGTTACCATGTCTGCAACTGCATATCTAGCAATATTATGGGTTTGAGCCACTAATTATTGTTAATTTATCAAATATTTATCCAGACGCTCGTGATTTCCAACCAATCCAAAGATGACCGAGATCCCATTGATAGAGGTGCTTTACAAGAGCAGCTCATTCAATTTCAAAAAGAAACTTCTATGTCAGAGACTCTGACAGAAGAAGTTTTTTCACTATTAGAAGAGAGATTGATCGTCAATCTAAGTCGGCGCAAGCTCGGTGAAATTGTGATTCGCAAAGAAATCGAAACGCAGATTTTACAAGTCGAAGTGCCCGTTCAGCGCGAAAAGTTGATCGTCGAACAAGTCAGTCCCGAATATCAACTACTCGCTCAAATCGA
>JAJAZF010000271.1 GCA_026785875.1 Chamaesiphon sp.
TATTTGATCTAACCATCGAACAATTGTCGCTACCTTACCCCAAAAGTACTCTAACTGAATTTTACTTACATCTAAATTGTACTCGCTCGTCAATCATCGCAGGAATTTCTCAAGTAATCATCTTTATTTTCTTACCTTATTTACTCAATATGCCCAGAGATCGAGCATACTAAGTAATGAAGATCCGGAAAAGCTAGTTATACTCTCTATGATGCAGGGAGTAATAAATTGGAGTTTAAGACAGTTCACTATGGAGCCAAAAAAGGCTTTGGTTAAATTAAAAATCCGATCTAGAGATAATTTGTGAATTGCCCTACTATTTATCAATAAAATATTTAAAGTCTGGGAAATATATTAAGATACATTAGAGGAGTAAACGCGATCGCCTAGAGCGTCGCCGACTCCCTAATGCTCCTGTAAGGATTCAATCGCTATGACCGCAGTATCGCCGCCTAAATCGCCACTTAAATTTCGATTCGATCGCCAACTCTGGCAGCGATTCGTCGAAATTGCCCAACCTTACTTCTATCCTCCAGGGGCAAGAAGTTCGACGCAGTTTCTATTTTTAATTTTAACACAACTAGTATTTGTTGTTGCTTTTACATTCTTCTTTGTAATTGCTTTAGCATTAATCGGCTTCCAATTTTCGCCTAAATTTTTTGCAGGATTGGTAAATGAGATTATTTATCTCAAGTTTCTCTCTAGCCTGGGCAAAAGCTCACTAGAAATATTTCAAAACCTCCTCACATTTTTACCTACTTATATATTTTTGGTACTGCTCATCGTCAGTAGTGGGATCTTCTATGCTTATCGGCGCAAGCTGCAAGGACGAGAAAGACAGTGGCTAGTATTGGGATTATTACTATTTCTCGCCTTTATTGTTAGTAGTCTCAACGTGCTTTTGAGCTACGTCTTTCGATTTATCGATAATGCTCTCAATGGGAGAGATCCTCAATTATTTTGGGAGTTTATCTGGGTATATGGGATTACCCTAGTTGTTGCGATCCCGATTCTGATTAGTTATCGTTACACACGCAAGAAATTAACTTTATTTTGGCGGGAATGGCTGACCAATACTCTATTAAAGGATTACTTTAGTAACCGAGCCTACTATGAGCTAGACTCAAATGCTGCGAATACAGATATTGACAATCCAGATCAGCGGATGACTGAAGATGTCAATTCTTTTACAACCACAATTTTAGATTTAATCTTAGATATTCTTGATTCAGTTTTAGATTTAGTCGCCTTCACTGGAATTCTCTATAGTATCTCCAGAGAACTGACATTTGGACTGGTAGGCTATGTGTCGATCGCGAGTATTTTAGCACTGTGGATCGGTGCTAAACTGATTAAGATTAACTTCAATCAACTGCGATTAGAAGGTGACTTTCGCTATGGGATGGTTCACGTCCGCGACCATGCTGAATCGATCGCTTTTTATCGAGGCGAAAACATCGAACTCAGTCAAGTTGAAGGTCGTTTGAAGCGAGCGATCGAGAACTACGATCTATTGATAGTTTGGCTTGCGCTACTGGATATCTTTCAATACGCCTATAGATATTTTGCACGGTTGGTGCCCTACCTAATTGTCGCACCTCTATACTTTGCCGAAAAAGTGGACTTTGGCACAATCGGACAGGGAATATTTGCCTTCCAAATGGTGCTAAGTGCCCTCTCAATTATTCCCAGTCGAATTCAGGATATTTCTTCTTTCGCTGCGAGTATCGAGCGATTGGCGACGCTGTATGAACGATTCCGACAACGGGAGTATAGAGCTGCTAGCAGTGGCGAGGGCATTATCAATTACCCCTCTACTCATTTTAAAGTTGATGGGCTAACGCTCAATACTCCCAACGCCGAGCAGACGCTATTTGAAAACTTATCTTTCGAGCTAACGCCATCTGAATCTTTGCTGGTAGTGGGTGCTAGCGGCTGTGGTAAAAGTTCGCTGCTGCGGGCGATTGCCGGACTCTGGCGGAATGGTAAGGGCACGATCGAAAGTCCTGATTATACTCAAGCTTTATTCCTCCCCCAGAAGCCATATATGCTCCTGGGCACATTGCGCGAACAGTTGAAATATCCCAACCTGCGCGAAAATATCACCGATCCCGAAATCCAATCGGCATTGGTACAAGTCAACCTTGAAGACTTATCCGAGCGGATGGGCGGACTCAGTGCCGAAAAAGATTGGGCTGCTGTCCTCTCCCAAGGCGAGCAACAGCGGTTAGCTTTTGCGCGGATTCTCCTGAGTAGACCGAAATACGTCATCTTGGACGAAGCTACTAGTGCTCTAGATGTGACTAACGAGCGACGGTTGTACGAGTTGTTGCAAAGCCAAGATATCACCTACATTAGTGTCGGTCATCGCCCCAGTCTGGTGGACTATCACCAGACGGTACTAGATCTGCGATCCGAACATGGTAAAGGTTGGCAATTGTTGGCGGCTGAAGA
>JAJAZF010000272.1 GCA_026785875.1 Chamaesiphon sp.
GGTTTTAACCCACGATCTGCCTAGTCCAAAGGATACTAACTGTTTCCAGGCAACTTGTACTTTACCGGAAGTAATCGATCGCCTGCAAGTAGGCGCAGCCGTCTGGATCGATGATGGTCGCATCGGCGCACGGGTGGAATCTCTCAGTGAAAAGGGTGTCCTCCTCCGCATCACTCATGCGGATCTAAAGGGGAGTAAACTTGCGCCAGAGAAGGGCTTGAACTTCCCCGATACTGATTTACAACTCAGCCCATTGACAGATAAGGATCGACAGGATTTGGATTTTGTCGCCGCTCATGCCGATATTGTCGGCTATTCTTTTGTCCAATCTGCCGATGATATTAAATTACTCCAGCAGGAGTTAGCAGTAAGGATGGAGCGACCGAACGAAATTGCGATCGTGGCGAAGATTGAAACACCGCAAGCCGTTAGTAATCTACCAGAGTTAATCGTCCAAGCGTCAGGTCAACAGCCGTTTGCGGTCATGATAGCACGAGGAGATTTAGCGATCGCGATCGGTTATCAACGGATGGCGGAAATCCAGGAAGAAATTCTCTGGATCTGTGAAGCGGCGCATATTCCCGTAATTTGGGCAACTCAGGTGTTGGAGAGTCTTGTCAAAAAGGGGATTCCCTCACGAGCAGAGATGACGGATGCGGCAATGGCGGAGCAGGCTGAATGCGTGATGCTGAATAAGGGGGCGTTTGTGGCTGAGGCGGTGACGATGTTGGATGATGTGTTGGCGCGGATGCAGATGCATCAGTTGAAGAAAACATCACAATTACGGGCGTTGCATTCTTGGTAAGACAGTGCTTACACGACAGGGATAGAGGGTACCCACAAGCGGCGTTTTTACGTCGAGTGGGTTCCCCCCGAATAAAAAAACGACAAGACAGGGGCACCCCTACGGATTAAATTCTAATGTTATTTGTAGGGGCAAACCCTTGTGGTTGCCCTGGATTGTGGCTAAGTACTGTAAGTTTCTAAATATCCTCAATTAAAAGGTGAAATCATGACAAAACTAAGAGTTGGTATCAATGGGTTTGGTCGAATCGGGCGACTCGTGCTGCGGGCTGGCATCGACCATCCCGACATTGAATTTGTGGGCATCAACGATCTAGTCCCAGCGGAAAACTTGGCGTATCTGTTTAAATATGATTCAACACACCGAATGTTTGCAGGTACCGTAGAGGCTCAAACTGATAGCATCATCGTCAATGGAAAATCCATTGCGTGTCTATCCGTTCGCAATCCTGCCGAATTGCCGTGGCAAAAATTGCAGGTTGACTATGTAGTGGAATCCACTGGACTATTCACGCATTATGGTACTGCCAAAGACCACATTCAGGCTGGGGCAAAACGAGTCATCCTAACATCACCGACCAAAGACCCTGACCAAGTTACAACGCTGGTAATGGGCGTAAATCATCACAAATTCGACCCAGCACGAGATGCGATCGTCTCGAATGCAAGCTGTACTACTAACTGTCTAGCACCGATCGCCAAAGTCATTCATGAAAACTTTGGTTTGGCTGAAGGATTAATGACGACAATCCATGCGATGACCGCAACCCAGCCAACCGTAGATGCTCCTAGTAAGAAGGATTTACGGAGCGGACGCGGCGCACCGCAAAATATCATTCCGGCCTCGACTGGAGCGGCTAAAGCCGTCGCGTTGGTGTTACCAGAATTGAAAGGGAAGCTAACAGGGATGGCATTCCGCGTGCCAATTCCAGATGTATCGGTCGTCGATCTGACCTTTAAAACTGAGAAGTCAACCACCTATGCAGCCATTTGTGCGGCGATGAAGGCGGCATCAGAGGGAGAACTTAAAGGTATTCTCGGTTATACCAACGAACCTGTCGTTTCATCTGACTTTATCACCGATCCGCGATCGAGCATATTTGACGCAGAGGCGGGAATCGAATTGAATCCGAACTTTTTTAAAGTGGTGGCTTGGTATGACAACGAATGGGGCTATTCGGTGCGGATTATCGATCTACTGCTGTTTATGGCAAGCAAGGATGGGATTTTACGGCGTTGCTGATTCTAGGTATGATTCATCAATTATGCGATTCCGCTGTGCGGACGCTACGCGAACGCTACAACATTGGGTAGGGGCAATTCATGAATTGCCCCTACCCAATATTTCATACCTCAATCCAGCAACGCCGATTTTATCTTGAGTTAATTGTGCTGATTCAGAAAGAAAGCACTAGCCCGAATTACGATCGA
>JAJAZF010000273.1 GCA_026785875.1 Chamaesiphon sp.
CAAACTGCCTGCCAAAATCCCCAAGACTAAGTACCAGGGAATCTCTGGTGCTGTGAAGCTATTATGGATGGTATTAGTTATGTGCGCTGTAAAATTTAGATCCCAGCTATGAGAACCACCAATGCGGGATACCGTTGCCGCAACAAAAGAGGCTAGGATGGCGGTACCTAGAGTAATTCCCGATAGATCTTGGAGTAATCCTTCGACAACAAATAAGACTGCGGCGATCGGCGCATTAAAGGCAGCAGCAATTCCAGCCCCGGCTCCTGCCGCAATCAGTTGGCGACGATGTTCGGGAGAAGTCGGAAACCAACGACTGAGTTGATTGGCTAACGCCGCACCAATTTGCGATGTGGGACCTTCTCTACCCAAGGGCATCCCAGCGGCGAGTACCAGTGTGGCACTGAGCCATTTCACCACAGCCAGTCTCAGCGTCAACGGCATGGGTACTCGTGCCAATACTGCTTTGACCTCCGACATCCCACTCCCACTCGCCCCAGGTGCAACGTATCCCGCCAGCCAGCCAGCTATTAGCCCCGCGACTAACCCGATCGTCGGTAGCGATAAATAGGCGGGAACGATGCGGGTGGCGTGCTGTCGCCAGCCGCCCAACCAGCTTACACTCTCGCCGAGCGCGATCGCTGCCAATCCAGAGACTAACCCAATTACACAAGCCTCGATCGCCGCTAGTCGTTTGGGACGTAGGAATATTTGGGCGATCTGGTTTTGTAGTATTCTTCCGTTGCGGGTTATCATCGTTTAGGTAGGGTGGTCGGTAAGACGATGCAGTTCAAGCGACTATTGAAAACTTTGGCGATTGATTCGATCTCCGCCTGTAACCGCTCGACAGTTTCCTTGGTAGGCATACCCAGTGTGGCGATCGCGGCTGATACGGCATCGATATTAAGTACTATTCTAGCGTTAGACTCAGCGATCGATTCCATGCTCTAAATGTGAAATTAAAAGATAGTCATTGTGGAAACTGCCTTTGCGAGTGACTTTCTAGAAGCTTTAAGTCTCTGTCAACCAATAAAATTGAAATCCTTGCAATGTAATCTGACGATCGAATTGCGATGGCATTCTACCACTATATAGATCGACAAACCGACCATGAGGATTAATGCCTTTATTGCTAATAGTTTCTAAATCTAAATATTGAGGATTAGCATCAAAATTGGCGATTACCAGTACTTTTTCTGAAGGACGTTCGCGATCGAAACGAATAAAACACAGTAAGTGTTCGTTATCTAAATGCAGCAATTCACGATTATCAAAATCGGCAAATGCCGAGATTTCTTTGCGAATCGCAATCATTTTTTTCATGGCAGTGAAGATCGTATATTCCACAGTACCCGGCTTGTTGCGTAATTCGGCTTTATGCCAATCAATTTTTGGACGATGTACCCACCGATTATCATTACTTTTGCTCGGATCGTCAATATAACTGTAATCATTGAGTACGCCCAGCGCGTCACCATTATACATCAGGGGAATGCCGCCAAAAGCAAGAATAATGCCGTGTAGTAATAAAATTTTATTAATTGCGCTCTCGATCGACTGCTCGTCGGCCATTTCGATTGCCGATTCTAACCCTACCAAAGATGCCAGCGAACCACAAATCCGCCCGTCTCCAGTGACTGGATTATACATAAATTCCAATCCTCTGGGTGAGGCATCAAACTTCCCACTAAAGTAATCAATTAAAAATCGTCGATGTGCATGAGGTTCGTAACCTGCGATGCGAATATCATTGTCATCAAAACCAAAACCGATATCATCGTGACAACGCACATAATTTAGCCAGGTAGCGCGTTCTAATTTATTGGGTAAACTTTTGATACCCTGGTAAAGTAGCTTAGTATTTTTAGTGGC
>JAJAZF010000274.1 GCA_026785875.1 Chamaesiphon sp.
AATCGAAGCCACCAACAAGCGGCAGGTACTCAAGCAACCCGACGTGTTAATGCTCCTATATCTGCTCCGCAGCACCCATGAATTCCCCTACAGCTACGATGTATTGAAAAAAAACTGGGATTACTACGCCCCCCGCACAGACATTACCTACGGTTCCTCCCTGGGGCCAGCCATTCACGCGATCCTGGCTGCCGATGTTGGGCATCCCGCCGAAGGCTACCAACAGTTTATGCAGGCAGCTATGGTCGATCTCGAAGATACTCGCCAAAACACCCCAGATGGCATTCATGCCGCTTCCGCAGGCGGGGTATGGCAAGCCGTCGTCTTTGGCTTTGGCGGCATTCAACTCACCGAAACAGGGCCTGTGGCAACACCTCAGCTCCCGCCAACTTGGACGCGACTCAAGTTCAAACTTCATTGGTACGATGCTTGGCACAACTTCGATCTCACTCCACCCAATCTAGCCCCCGACATTCGCGGTTGGATCTTCGACCTCGATGGTGTTTTGACCGATACTGCCGAGCTACACTACCGCGCTTGGCAACGGTTAGCTGATGAATCGGGACTACCCTTCGATCGATCGGCAAATGAAGCACTGCGCGGGGTATCGCGCCGCGAATCACTCCTCAAAATTACTGGCAATCATCCATTCTCTGAAGCCCAACTCCAGGAAATGATGGAGCGCAAAAACCGTTATTACGTCGAATCGATCGAAACCATCACACCTCAAGCCGTCTTACCAGGCGCGATCGAGCTATTGACCGAAATTAGAAAAGCGGGACTAAAAATCGCCCTTGGCTCTGCTAGCAAGAATGCCCGCAGCGTAATTGAGAAACTGGGACTAGTTACTTATATCGATGCGATCGCCGATGGAAATAGCGTTCAGCAGCCAAAACCCGCCCCAGATTTGTTTCTCTATGCTGCTAAATTAATCGGGCTAGAGCCAGCCCAATGTGTCGTAGTTGAAGATGCTGCTGTTGGTGTTGAAGCTGCTATTGCTGCTGGAATGTTGGCACTAGGACTCGGCCCGATCGAACGGTTTAAAAATGCTAATATTGTTCTCCCTAACCTGACGGGGATTCATTTGTGCGATTTAAAATTTGACAGTAATAAGCATAAATATCTATGAGACTATAATTCGCTCAAGCTTATACTGTGGGCAGTGCCTAGGCTGTTGACTTTGTTGGAATTTCTCCATTTTTCGTTCATGCACTTTTTGTATCCCTGTTAGCGCAAAGCCTTTTCTATATGGGCTTCCGCTCAAAATAGATTCACATATTTTGCATGAATTTTCACTCCCTAAAAAGGCACAGAGTCAACAGCCTAGGCAGCGCCCACCCTATTAGCTGCTAGACACGATCCATAACGGTATAGTTGAGTGATAGCAAACCAGCTTAAACTCAGTACCCGAATCTCTCAAATATCCGCTCCAACGCCGTTGTTAGACGCGTTGGCAAAAAACTCTAATAATGCTTCACAGAACTTTTCTGGTGCATCTTGTTGCACCCAATGTGAGGCTCCATCAATTGCGCGGAAGACAGCACCAGGAATCTCTTGAGTTAATTGCTTACCATCCTCCGATTTCTGCCAAGGGTCATCCATCCCCCATAGAATCATTGTCTGAGCAGAGATATCTCCATGACGATCGACGAGTGCCATAGTCTGGTTGGCATTGAGTGCAGAAGCATTCCGCAGCAAACTCAGCTTGCCTTCCTCACTAGCCCAAGGAGCAATGATGCCTTGCCGAAACTCATGTGTGAGTTGGTTTCGGTCGGAAAGCCCTGCTGCGAGACTTTCTTCGATCGCCTCGACCAAATCTGCTATCGGACGAGTTTTCCATCTTAACGGGTGTCCAAAGTCGAGCATGTCATCGTCGAATCGGTCGTAGCAGACCGAATTTGAGATAATAAGACGATTTACATAATCTCGGTGTTCAATCGCTAGAATCAGAGCAACTGCACCACCAGTGTCATGCCCAACAACATCCACGCATTCTAATTTAAGTGCCGACAGCAGGGCAATAATCATACGTGCTTGATCTTGAAAGGATCGGTCGAAGCGATCTCGGCGATCCGACCATCCATGCCCCAGAAAGTCTGGAGCTAAAATCCGATATCCAGCACCTACTAATGTTGGGATAACTGCGTGATAGAGATATCCCCACGTCGGGATTCCGTGCATCAGTAGGATCGTGCCTCGCTGGGCTTCTCCTATGTCAACATAACGCACAGAAACAGGGATATGGGCAACTTGACCAGCAGGCAGAAGAATCTCTTGCTGTGCAGCTCTGAATTTCTTCCAATTGCTCCAATCACTGACCACTAGTTTTATATCGCTCCTCTATTAACTGTCAGCCTAACTATTATTAGGCGAAAATTTTCTACCTATTCGCCCAAATCTGGGTAGATAGAGTAAATTTTTTAGTCTACCTACCCATTTAAGGTGGATCTGCGGATTTTGTCAAACTATTATTACATCATGTAAAAAATTTGCCCATAATGCTTCTGTCCAGTAGTAGTAGCTCGTCCAGGTTAAAATTGTGGGTAAAGATGGTGTAATTTAATTCTGGCATCAGCCGTGGTAAATTGCCATTTAACTTGAGCATGTTCACGATTACGTTCTGATTGCCAAGCAGCTAATTCAGTAATGTAGAAATGTAGGGTGGGCATCGCCCACAACACCATCTAGACTAAACCACAAGTATTCGATTCTCGAAGAGGCTACGCCAACGATTAAATATTTCGATTGCTGACGCAGACAGCAAGCTGTTCGCATCAGCTAGTAGGGTGGAAATTACTCACAAATTCAACTAACAGGTGAGTTTATCAAGCATCATCTTCTGTAAATAATGCTGATAAATTTCGATAGCCACTAATAACTCTGAGAATTTCTACGCCATCTTCGATTTGACGATAAAAAATCAAATAAGGTGAGAAAGGAAAACTTCTAATCCCAAAACCAAGCTCGGCTC
>JAJAZF010000275.1 GCA_026785875.1 Chamaesiphon sp.
GCCACAGACCGCTGTGAGTCTATTCTTAGTGGAAATCGAGCGTCAGCGAGAATTTCTGCTCTCACAGGGGCTGGCATTCGAGTTAGTTTCGCTCAAAATTTAGTACTCATATTCTAGTGCAAGATGTGAGTAAAACCACTTCAAGACAGGCGGACTGAATTTCTATTGCAGCTAAAGGTACGATAGTTGTTGTTAGTCCATTTTAAATCTCCCTGTTAACAAATTCGCTATCAACTGTCAACTGTCAACTGTCAACTGTCAACTGTTTTTCACTTCCTTCAATAAAGATTGCAGATCTACTGTCGCCATCCGCGCACCTGGAACCCTCACCAACCGAGCTGAAGCTAAGGAACCTAAACGCCCAGCCGTCGCCCAATCCATTCCATTAGTAATACCATACAATACGCCACCAGCATACATATCGCCAGCACCGACAGTATCGATCGCTTTAACGGGAAAGGGTGCAATTTCAATTAATGTTTTACCATCAAAGATTAGCGAACCTTTTGCGCCGAGGGTGAGTGCAAAGCTCTTGGAAATAGTTTTTAAATACTCAATAGCTTCAGCTAAATCTTGAGTACCAGCCATCTCAAATGCCTCGCTGTCATTAGTAAATAGTAAATCGACTCCAGAGCCAATCATTTCTAGTAGTCCTTGTCTAAAAAACTTTGCCATGTTTTGGTCTGAAAGCGTCAGCGCGACTTTTTGACCTGCATTAACAGCGATTTCTCTGGCTTTAATTGCGGCTTGTTTGCTACTTTCTCCAGTAACTAAATAGCCTTCAATATAAGTATAGGCGGAGTTGGCGATCGCATCGGGAACCAATTCAACTTCTGACAAACCGGAGGAAATACCCAAGAAAGTATTCATCGTCCGATCTGCATCTGGAGTGACGAAGACGAGACATTTACCTGTAATTCCTGGCTCGGGAGGGTGAAGTTTGAGGTTGGTATCGACACCAGACTCCACCAAATCTTTGAGATAATACGATCCTGGCTCATCTTTGGCAACCTTACAAGAGTAAAATGCTTTGCCACCAAATTGACTGACAGCAACGATCGTATTTGCACCCGAACCACCACAACTGCGCTTAGTTACGGAATTGCCGAGACGATCTAAAATTTTGTTCTGACTGGCTTCATCTAAGAGTGTCATCACCCCTTTGTCGATGCCTAGTTCTACCAGTACTTCTGGAGCTACTTCGCATTCTACATCGAGGAGGGCGTTACCAAGTCCGTATACGTCGTAGCGTGTCATAAAATTATTAACAATGTTGGCGAATAATGGGTTAGTATCCCATCGATCGATAGTACCTTATCAATGACAGTAATATCGATCGAGTTCACAGGGGCAAATGTCTAGATCGGATCTTTTCCTTGGTGCGCTGCATTTTGTTGCGCCAACACACCGGAAACCCTGAGTTGATTCTGCTAAAGTTAAAGCAGATATTCGCGCTCAATACTATGTCATATATTCGTTCTGCTCTCGTTGACTTAGCATCTCCCCTGAAGAATCGACTACTGTTATCGCTAGTCACGATCGCTATTTCGATGGGGATGTTTGCCCTTCCCGCTCAAGCTACCGCTGTTTATGAAATTCCGGTTGTCTCCGCAGGTGTCCCCACCTGGGTTGTGGATAAAGCTGAGGTGTTGAGTTTATCCACCAAAGGAACCGTCAGAGGAACACTGGAAGAACTCGCAAAGCAGACGGGGAAAGAAGTTCGGTTTGTCACTATCCATCGTCTCGATTATGGTGATACGATTCAAGCTTTTACAGACAAACTGTTCAAAAAATGGTTTGCAACAGCAGCAGCGCAAGCCAGTCAGACTCTGATTGTCTTGGATAATGTCACCAATACGATCGGGATTCAAACTGGAACCCAAGTCAAACCGCTGCTGACAGATGCAATTGCTACCAGTATCACTACTGAAACGATGCAAGCACCCTTACGCAATGGGAATAAATATAATCAGGCGTTTATTGCTGGTGCTGACAGACTTGTGGCTGTACTATCAGGACAAGCAGATCCTGGGCCACCAGTAGTTATATCTACGCCAGAAGTTGGTAGAACCTATCTCAAAGCCGAAGAAACTGAAGCCAACCGGACAAATTTTCTAGTGATTGTGATCGGACTATTGGTGATTGCTACCGTGATTCCGATGGCAACTTGGTGGTGGTATCAAAATCAAAGTTAGAAATCGCCCAGTGGCGATTGATTATTGGTGATTGGGAAAGGTAACATTGTCGTACCATTAACCAATCGCCACTGTGGACTTTCAAAATCGAATACCTCTACAAGTCAATCGTTTTTAGAGCGGGGTGCGATTACCTGCGACAAAAACCTCGCTGTCTTGTCACCGCGAGATCTGGAGGGAACCTCCACGCAAGCCGCTGTTACCTGCCAACTGTCAACTGATTTAATCTTGAATGTATTCTGTACCTGAGAGTAAAGCAATTTCAGCACGAACGAATTCTCGCCCTAGATAAGCGGCATGATCGAACATTCCGATGGGACAGGGTTGGGTTTGTTCTAGTAATTTGACGCACAATTCTTTGGCTGTGCGACCAGTATACAGAGTGGTATTCGTCCGAGTTACCTTGCCTTTTGCGGGGATTACTTTGCCAGTTTCGGGATCGACTGCTAAACCGCGATCGTCGATGACATTAGTATAATGTTTGGCACAGATCGATCCGACTTCTCGATCGACATAAATGATAAAGTATCCCTCAGGATCGAGATCGATATGACGATTGGATAGTTCGCGATCGATCGCTGTTAAATTATCTGTTACCAAGGTCATAGATCTGACATTTAATAATTATATTAGATCTAGATTAACCGATTTATTGATAATTTGTGGTAATTTTTAGCTAATTATCGACCTTTCTGGTTAAAAGTGTTCGCTTTCTAGATATCGGGTACTGGTGCGTTACGGCTTGCGCCTAACACACCCTACATCAACCTAACTGATGCTATTCTTTCCAGATAACTGCGATGTGTTGGGCTGCGCTCGGCTTGACGATCTAGGAGCGATCGCTATCAACTATCAACTGTCAACTGTCAACTGGCTAGCAATCTTCATCGGTAAATCTTGGTTGATTGCGACGATCTGCTGCTGTTCCAACTCATTAACTTCGGACAGATGATCGCGTAAGATCTTACCAAATCGAGGATGATAAAACCGATGTAGACTATAATTAGCCGTCGCTGGAAAACCTCGCCGCTTCTTGTGTCTACCACCTGCACCAGGATCGAAGATTTTAATTCCATTTTGAATTGCCCACTCGATCGGAGTATAGTAGCAAGCATCAAAATGGAGACAATCAACATCTTCACTACTACCCCAATAACGACCGTACAAGCGATCGCCTTTAGTAATACAAAAAGACATGCCCACAGGTGTCGCTGGATCTTGCCCAGTTGCCGTTACAAATACCACCCGATGCCGATAATTCTCGTGGAGCTGCTCAAAAAATTCTGGTGTCAGATACTTACTCCCCCAATACCCAAACTTATCGCAGGTATCGGCATAGAAAGCATACATCTGGGAAAATAACTGGGGTTCGATTTGCGCTCCAGTTACAGTAGAGAGATTCAACCCAGCCTCGCGCACAGATTTGCGCTCTCGTTTGATATTCCGCCGTTGGTTGGCATTAAATTCGCCCAAATAGCTATCAAAATTTTGATACTCCCGATCTTGCCAAACATAATTATGATTGATCCAAGTACTGTATCCATATTCATTCATTTGCGATCGCCACTCAGGATCGACATATAAAAAGTGACATCCAGACAACCGATGAGTCGTACAAAATTCGTCGATCGATCGCACCATTAATTCAGTAATCGCTGGCTCACTTTCGCCTGGAGCGATCAAAAATCGATATCCTTCCGAGGGCGTAACCGGAGTCATCCCCACCAACTTGGGATAATACCTAATCCCCATCCGCTGCGCCAACTCTGCCCACTGATTATCAAAGATAAACTCACCATAACTATGCCCTTTGACATATAGAGGCGCAGCTCCAACCAATGTTTGCCCCTTCCACACCGTCAGATGTGTGGGCAACCAACCAGTTTCGGCGGTAACGCTGCCAGAAGTCTCCAGGATATTCAACCATTCCCACTCTAGAAATGGGGTCTTCAAGGGCACAGCGAGGGCATCCCAAGCACTTTGTGGAATGTCTGCTAGGTGATTGAACCAGCGGATCTGATAGGAAGATAGAGACATTATTCTTTTGCTGCTGTTTGGCACCTATATATTCTATCGAAACCGCACGTATCTAGACAGTTAGCTGACACGCTCGCGCGATCTAGCAGCCTCGCGCCCGCAATTTGGGTGCGGGCGAGTTGCCTCAGCCTCCAGCGGCGATGAGTTTGGGTATGCTAGAGGTGAGGACGATCGATAATTCGAGTAATATTACAATTTCTATGACTAGCGATCTGCAAATTCCCCGATCCGTTAGAATCAGTAAATACTTATCCAAGCATTTGCGCCATCAGCCAGAACGATTGGGCTTGGAACTCTTGCCAGGTGGATGGGTTGAAGTAGATTCGCTGCTAGCAGCAGCATCAAAAAATGGATTTGAGATTAGTCTATTTGAGTTACAACAGGTAATTGCCACCAATGATAAACAACGTTTTGCATTTAATGATTCCGGCGATCTGATTCGTGCCAATCAAGGACACTCGATCGATGTAGACTTACAGCTTCTGGTTCAGACTCCACCAGATCTACTCTATCATGGCACTCACCTTCAGGCAGTAACAGCAATCTTAGCGACAGGATTGCAAAAAATGTCTCGTCACCACGTTCATCTCACCACAGATCTGACGATGGCACTCAAGGTGGGTGGGAGACGGGGAAAAGGCACGATCTTTGCCGTCGATGCGATCTCTATGGTGACTAATGGCTCTAACTTTTATTGCACGGATAACGATGTGTGGTTGGTTGATGCAGTACCACCACAGTATTTAGTAAGATTAGGATCGTAATTCGCCCAGAGTATCAAGCTCGTAAAGCAAATTTTAGGATAGACAATTAATATGGGATATGATAATTTCAATCAGAATAATAATGCCCAAAGTAAAGGGCTGTTAGCCGCAGGATGGCGACCGTTAAATCGTGACTTAGATCTAGAATTTCTTACCAATATTGTTGTTAATGATACATGGAGTCTAGCCAAGCGCAGTGCGGATTTTTTAAGCGATGTAGCCGATGCACTGAGCCGCAAACAATATGCTTGGTGGGCAAATATTCTGAATGTATTTTCAGATAGCGTTCAGTATGAATTTAACGAACTCTGGAATTATATTACGCCAGATCCAGCTTCACCCGATCGCCGCTATAAAGATGTATTAATTGCCCAAACACCGATCGTTCAATTAGTCAGTCGCGATAGTATTCCGATCGAGTATGTCTTAAATCGATTGGAAGAAATCACTCTCAAGAATATTCTGGAGATTTTAGGTAAACCAGATCTGATTACTCAGTACTACTGGGAGCGATATTTTTACTATCCTGCCGATCGATTCACTAGCTGGGAGCGGCTGGAAGTATTAGGTTATGTTTCGGCTTATTGGCAGGAACATGATATTTGGGTACAAGTAGAAACGTTTGAAAAGGGCAAACGCCAATATACAATTTCTGCCAAAGATTTAGCACCATTAATTAATAAAGCTACCTTCGACCTAGCCGTGATTTTAAGCGGCTATAAAAGTCGGGTAGGTAAAATCAATAGCGAGTATCCAATTCGATCGTTCTCAGCCGAAATTCAAAGCTTTAGCGATCGCGTTCAACAAGAAATTCTGGAAACCGATCGCGTGGCTGTATTAGTCAATGGTGCGCCAGGTACGGGCAAAACTGCCTGGACACAAGCGATCGCCAAAGAAGTACTGATGCCCTTGGGTTATGTAATTTTTATCTTGGATCATGATGCTGTCGAAAACTTCGTTCCACCTAGTTATTTAGAGCGGATTTGTATCATCATTAATGAAGCTGATAACTTAGCCAAAAATCGTGCGCTCGAATCTGCCCAAGATAATAGTAAAACCGAACATATTTTAAGTTTGCTAGATGGCACACTTTATCAGAGTGTGATCGATGAATCTGGAATTCATCTTCAGCAGAAATTGGTAGTGTTGATGACTTGTAATACTACCGATCGGATGGACCCCGCACTATTACGCAAAGGACGGGTTGATTTTACCTATGAATTCGTTCATAAGTTTGTCTAGATTAGATTGGATTGAAGTGATTTGACGATCGATAGGTGTTTATTTAGCACAGAGGTACACTGAGGTTTCACGGAGGTACACTGAGGAATTTTTGTTGATGTATGGTCTAGATCGAGTAATCAAGTGGGAATTTAGCTGCTTTGGGCTTGACAAATACTTGCTGTTGGGGTGCGAGTTGAAGCCTGTCGAAGTGTTCTCGCGTGAGCTGTGCCATGATTATTTGTCCATCATCTAGAGCTAGTTCTGCTTGAATTTCTGAGCCGAGATGAACTAGTCGATTGACTGTTGCAGCTACTGTCGTAGGATTGGCGATGGTTTCAATGGCGATATCTTGGGGACGGAGAAATATTTGGGAAGAAGTAGTGGCTTCAAAGCGATTGCGGCGAAAGATATTTGATGTATCCGAACGGATATTAGCTGCACCCATAAAGCTGATCGCAAAAGCATTGGCTGGACGATCGTAAATCTCTGCGGGAGTACCGACTTGTTCGATTTGTCCTCGATTGAGGATGACGATATTATCGGCGATTTCCATTGCTTCGGATCGATCGTGGGTGACAAATACTGTCGTCACATGGGATCGCTCGTGGAGCTGACGCAACCAGGCGCGTAAATCTTTGCGGACTCTGGCATCCAACGCACCGAAGGGTTCGTCGAGGAGTAGCACTTTGGGTGCGATGGCTAAAGCTCTAGCTAAAGCCACCCGTTGGCGTTGTCCGCCAGAAAGCTGGGCGGGATAACGATGCCCTAAACCGCTCAGTTGGATTAAGTCGAGAAGTTCTGCAACCTTTTTTTTGACTTCTGCGGCGGAGATCGATCGAATCTCCAACCCAAAGGCAATATTCTGGTAGACGGTGAGATGCTTGAAGAGGGCATAATTCTGGAACACAAAGCCGATATTGCGTTCCCTGACACTGTGCTTGGTAGCATCAGCTCCAGCCAACCAAATCCGCCCGCGATCTGGTGCTTCCAGTCCAGCGATCAGTCTGAGCAGGCTAGATTTGCCAGAACCAGAAGGACCAACCAGTGCGACTAATGAACCTTGGCGAATTTCGAGATTGACGCAATCGATCGCTTGGAAGCTCCCAAAGCATTTGGAGATATTTTCTAATGCAATGCCCACTATTTATCCTCGTTGGAGTTCGACGCATAGTCGAACTCACGTTATCTTAGCATCAGTTGTTAGTTAGCAATTTTTGCTATACTAGTATAGAGAGACTATTATTTTTTTTAAGTAGCTATGTCAGATCTCGATCGCGGTATCATGAAATTCAA
>JAJAZF010000276.1 GCA_026785875.1 Chamaesiphon sp.
ATGGTACCCCCCGTGATCCTCGCGATCGACCCCCAACCTCGCTATCCTGAAGAATTAACCCTCATCTCCCAACCTAGCACTGGATTCAACTGGTTGAATCCTTGGGCAAACATTAGTAGTCCCACTCGCTCAATAAGCCACCATTAGTTAAGATCTCCAAATTTCTGGTAGATCGCGCCCCCAACACCTAATTTAAATTGCGAATTGTAACGTCACTGTCCCGCATGAGGACGTTTTTCTGCGATACTAATACGATAAAAGAATCAATGTTGGGACGATCTCATGCGGGATGCTGTAACAAATCTCATTAAAAATTACGATATCACAGGTCGTTATTTAGACCGGAACGCGATCGATAGCTTAAAATCCTATTTTGATACTGGTGCTGCGAGAATTGCTGCTGCTGGGGTAATTAATGCCAATGCAGCAGCGATCGTCAAGCAAGCCAGTTTGCAGTTATTTGACGAATTACCAGAACTGATCCGCCCTGGTGGCAATGCCTATACCACCAGGCGTTATGCCGCTTGTCTGCGGGATCTGGATTATTATCTCCGATATGCTAGCTATGCGATCGTGGCTGGAGATACAAATGTGTTGGATGAGCGCGTGCTCCAAGGCTTGCGAGAGACTTATAATTCGCTAGGTACTCCCATCGCTCCGACAGTGCGGGGAATTCAAATCATGAAGGCTCTGATTAAAGATCGATTAGCTTTGAGTGGTGCGACTGATACTAGTTGTGTCGATGCACCTTTCGATCATATGACTCGCGAAATCAGCGAACGAGACATCTAGGTATATCGATCCTCATCGATACAACAAGAGATCGGACTTAATGCTATAGAATAACATTGAGTTCCGATCTCTTTTTAATTCAATTTGCTCAAAATTTACTCACTAGAATTTCATCTGCCGAACTGAGTAAAGATCGCTAGATCGAGGATAAATAGCCTCGATTTATAACTTCTAAGCGGCTGGCTCTGATACCACGGCAGTTAGACTATCAACTGAGAGCGGAATAAAGTCACAGGTGCTAGTCAAACCCAATAACATTGGTTCATTGGCATTAATAACTTTGCCTGTAATCCCACAACGTTCTTCGGCATTGGCGGTTGCAGCCACAGTAGCGCGGATATCTTCAGAAGTAAATCGATGACGATAATCGCCGGATTTTTGCTGGACATATTTCCACAGTACCTCACGAATCAACGCTTGATAACCTTGATGTCCAGAGATTTCTTTGAGCCGTTCTTTAAGTTCGCGTTCGAGGCGAATACTTGTGACCTCCATTTCGGTGGTCGGTGTCCGTTTGAGTGTATGCACGGTTGGATTGCTCCGAGAGTTTGCATGAACAGGGTAGTATATATAGTGTAGTGTTTCTTGTGCTAAATAGCCAACACTTTCTAAACTTTATTAAGTATTCAGTCCTTGGATACAGTTGTCATATTTGTGGGCTAAAACAGTTATGGAATTTGGCACTTAGCGGTTGTAGTTGAAGCTGTTAGTTAATAATCGGAGCGAAAGAGCGGTGTATATCTAAGTATTTTTTTATACTTCAGCAAACGATTAATCTAAAATTGCATTGGTTACGTCGATTACTTGTAAAAATATTTTTTTTAAAATGCTCTATGCCATACTGAGTAATACATTCAGGCTCTAAATTTAGCTCGACAGAGGGCGATCCTCACAATTTTCCCACATTAAAATATTTTTTTAAAATGCTCTATGCCATACTGAGTAATACATTCAGGCTTTAAATTTAGCTTGACAGAGGGCGATCCTCACAATTTCCTCACAATCTTGATTTACTCTATGTCCAACAGTCAGGAACAGTCAGCAAGTTAAATTCATCAATTCATAAAAGCATATGTTGAAATTAATTTACACGGAGACAGCCCTACATTTAGAGTTGCTGACGGCGGATCTAGATGATTGGATCGAGCAACGCCTGATCTTTGCCACTAATACTGGTGAGCCGCTCTTTGCAAATGCGGAAAAGGCTAATTTTCTATTGCCAGAGCAGCTCTGTGAAGCCACAGCAGTAAACTTTTACCTTCATAGCCAAGGGGTAAAGAATGTTACCGCGCATCGCTGCGATCTAGATCGAATCGAAATTGGATTGACTGGCTATTGGCTGTCTACTCACACAGACAGTGCTGAAGGTATCTTCGTCTCCCAATTACCCGATCGAGTAGAATCATATTTGTGGCAATTGTGGCTGAGTGCCAATAGTCACTCATTTGCTAGCGACGGAGCGATCGGCTAATCGATCGAATGCTTTAATAGAGATTGATTACTTAATTT
This sequence comes from Chamaesiphon sp., assembly GCA_026785875.1. Lineage (GTDB taxonomy): Bacteria > Cyanobacteriota > Cyanobacteriia > Cyanobacteriales > Chamaesiphonaceae > Chamaesiphon. The sequence goes on from JAJAZF010000276.1 coordinate 2,302, forward strand.
CCACCAATCTCTTTTTGACTTGAAAAAACAACGTCTGGACTTATTGCTAGTAGAGCGCAAGCTATGTGAATCTCGCCAATTGGCGCAACGCTGGATTCAGGCAGGAGAAGTGCGGGTAAATGGTGAGGTAATAGATAAATCGGGAACGGCGATTTTACTCACCGCAACAGTCGAAGTCAAAGCTAGAGCGAGATTTGTGTCACGGGGTGGTGAAAAATTAGCGAAGGCTTTGGCAGTATTTGAGATTACCACACTCGATCGCATCTGCTTGGATGGCGGGATTTCTACAGGTGGTTTTACGGACTGTCTATTGCAAGCTGGCGCAAAGCAAGTCTACGGCATCGATGTTGGCTACGGACAAGTAGATTGGAAACTGCGAACTGACGATCGAGTCATCCTGCGCGAACGGACAAATATTCGTCATTTGACTCCAGCCGAACTCTATGGACCAGTTGAGGAGATCGATCCCGTCACTTTACCAGATCTGGCGGTAGTTGATGTCTCATTTATTTCTCTGACCAAAATTTTAGCGGCTTTGAAGTGCTTATTGGCACCACCAAAAGAACTCCTATTGCTGGTTAAACCGCAATTTGAGGTAGGTAAAAGCGCAATCGGTAAAAATGGAGTAGTGCGAGACTTATCAGCCCAAGCAGGGGCAATTTCGGGGGTGTTGGCGGCGGCGCAAGATTTGGGGTGGGACTATCGTGGGTTAACATGGTCGCCATTGGTCGGCCCAGCCGGAAATATTGAGTATCTACTCTGGTTGAGTGTAAATAGTAGTGAGCCAGTGACAACACCAGATTTAGCCGCAATTCGAGCGTTGACTGAATCTGCATATCAGGCGTTATCATAAATTCGGTCGAGTCACATATTGCGAGAATATGTTTAATTCTGACGATAAACATCTCGATCGCGACCCAAACAAAAGCCGATCGAATGTGATAAACTCCGATTGCCCCAGAGCGAGAAAACGACGATCGCACTAGCCGCCATCCCTGTCCCGATCGTAAATATCCCAGGATAACCGACAGCTTGAGCGATCGTTCCAAATACAGGTGCGGCGATCGCAATCCCCAGATCTAGCCCCGTGATACATGTCGATAATACGCGCCCGCGATGTTGCGGTAAGGATCGATCGGATA
>JAJAZF010000277.1 GCA_026785875.1 Chamaesiphon sp.
GGCTGGGAACGATGCCGAAGTCGGCGAGATGATCTCCGCCGCAATGGATAAAGTTACCAAAGATGGTGTGATCACTGTTGAAGAATCAAAATCTCTGACGACCGAACTCGAAGTCGTCGAAGGGATGCAGATCGATCGCGGCTATCTCTCACCATATCTGGTCACAGACCAAGAGCGGATGGTAGTTGAGTTTGATGATGCGTTGATTCTGATTACCGACAAAAAAATCAACTCGATTCAAGATTTAGTCCCAATTCTTGAAAAAGTTGCCCGCGCTGGTAAACCTCTACTGATCATCGCCGAAGATCTCGAAGGCGAAGCACTGGCTACACTTGTCGTAAATAAAGCCCGTGGCGTACTCAGCGTTGCAGCGATTAAAGCTCCAAGTTTTGGCGATCGCCGCAAAGCGATGCTACAAGATATCGCGATCCTTACTGGCGGACAGATGATTTCTGAAGAAATCGGTCTGAGCCTGGATACTGCGACATTGGAAATGCTCGGCACTGCTGCTAAAATCACGATCGACAAAGAGAACACGACGATCGTTTCTAGCAATAGTAGTAGTGGCGATGTCCAAAAACGGGTGCTCCAACTCAAGCAACAACTCGCTGAAACAGATTCGGATTACGATACCGAAAAACTCCAAGAACGCATCGCCAAACTAGCTGGTGGTGTTGCAGTGATTAAAGTCGGTGCAGCTACCGAAACCGAACTCAAAGATCGCAAACTGCGGATCGAAGATGCTCTCAATGCTACTAAAGCAGCCGTCGAAGAAGGGATCGTCGCTGGTGGTGGTACCACATTGATTCACCTCGCCGATAAAGTCGCCGCCTTCAAAGCGAACTTGTCCGATCCTGAAGAAAAAATCGGTGCAGAGATCGTCGCCAAGGCTCTCGAAGCACCACTGCGTCAAATCGCCAATAACGCAGGTGTCGAAGGCTCCGTCGTCGTCGAACAAGTCCGCGCTGCTGAAGATAATATCGGTTACAACGCGGCTACTGGTGTATTTGAAGACTTACTCGCGGCGGGGATTGTCGATCCTGCTAAAGTAGTTCGTTCCTCCTTACAAAACGCGGTGTCGATCGCAGGTTTAGTCCTCACTACTGAGGCTCTGATCGTCGAGAAACCCGAACCTAAGTCCGCTGCACCTGACATGGGTGGCATGGGCGGTATGGGCGGTATGGGTGGCATGGGTGGCATGGGCGGCATGGGCGGCATGGGGATGATGTAGTCCCAGCTCTAGATACCTAGAAAATGACCACAATCGATACCCGACTTCTCCAAGGAAGTCGGGTATCTGTCGTAAAGTAGGGGCAATTCATGAATTGCCCCTACTTTGCGACCGCTCTTGAAAAATTGATATAGTTAAACTTCGTCTGGATCGATACCCAATTCTCGCAGCCTAGCGGCTAATCTGGTCGCTCGATCGCGTTCTTGTGCTAACTGTACTTGCTGTTGTGCTAACTGTGCTTGCTGTTGTGCCGATTGTGCTTGTGCTTGTAAAACCTGCATTTGAGCCTGTCTAATTTGCTCTGCTGGTGTGGGATAACGTTGGTTATCCTCTGTATACCAATAGAGCCAGTCTCGCGTCAAGCCATTGTATTCGCCGCGCTCGTAGCCGATGCCCAAACCGATTTCTGGCATCCAGAAAGGATTAGTCTGTTGCAGCTCATATCGACCATTTACGAGCTTGTGAATTTCTAATTTGGGTTTGCGTCGCCGCTTGGAATTGTAAATGAC